>JBOHBL010000165.1:0-5235 GCA_050698295.1 Rubrobacteraceae bacterium
AGACGGCATCATCGGGAGCATCACCAAAGGAGAGAGGAACTAGCGATGCTGCACGGAATACAAAGGGAGCGGACGATGAAGGAGCCGGGGAAAACGGGTGGGATCCAACGCGTCGTCATCCGCTACACCGACGGACGGACGGTCAACGTCATGCCCGACGCCAAACGCAAGACCTTCTCCGAAGACGACGCGAAAGAACTACGCAAGGTCTTCGACGCGGCTTCGTCCACCGCCGAGTGGGCCGAGTTGTCCACCCGCTCGACGATGTAGAGACGTAGCATGCCACGTCTCCACGGCATGCCACGCCTCTACCCGGCGGGGCCGTCTCTGCCGGTGTAGCGGTCGTAGCGGTCGTAGAAGTCCTCGTTCAGGTTTACGGATTCCCCGGCCAGTTCCCTGCGTCTGAGGTCCCAGAGGACTTGCAGGTCGTGATCTATGGTTCGGATGCGCCGACCGTCGTCCGGTTCGGTGTGGTGCGTGCCTTCGCGGGCGAGGATCCTCTCCCGCTCCTCGGAAAGCTCCTGTATTTTCGACAAAACGTTCCGTGCCATCTCCACTCCTTTCGCGGAGGATTTTATCGGAAAACCGGTGGGATCGGCTTTAGACTTGAAGACGTTGCCCGTCGAACGGAGGAAAGCGCTTGCTGAAGAAGATCTACCACCTCGGATACGCCGTCGAAGACGTGGAGAAAGCCGCGGAGTTCTACCGGGTTCATTTCGGGGTGGAACCGGGGGAGCCGGAGTTGGTGAAAGAGCAGGGGATAAAAGCGACGATGTTCCGGGTCGGAGAGTCCATGATCGAACTGGTCCAACCCACCGGTCCCGACTCGCCGGTCGGCAAGTTCCTCCAAAAGCGCGGAGAGGGCTTCCACCACGTCGCCTTCGAGGTCGAGGACATAGAGGAGGCGCTCTCGGAGCTTAAAGAGAGCGGCGTCGAGTTGATCGACGAGACCCCGCGCATAGGGGCCGGGGGAGCCCGCATGGCCTTCGTCCACCCTAAAGAAGCCTTCGGCGTCCTGACCGAGCTTGTAGAATTAGAACCGACGGAGAGCTGAGAGGACGGACTTTTGGATACCGGGAAGCGCCAGGACGAACGCCGCACGGAGAGTGGGATAGAGATATCCCCCGTCTACAAGCCCGAAGACCTCTGCGAAAGGGGTTTCGAGTACGACCATAACCTCTCCGACCCCGGAGAGTACCCGTATACTCGCGGCGTCTACCCGACGATGTACCGCGGCCGGCCCTGGACGATGCGCCAGTACGCCGGGTTCGGGACCGCGAAGGAGACCAACGAACGCTTCAAGTACCTCACCGCAAACGGCCAGACCGGGCTCTCCACCGCCTTCGACCTCCCGACTCAGATGGGGCGGAACTCGGATCATCCCCTCGCCGCCGGAGAGGTCGGAAAGGTCGGCGTTGCGATAGACTCCCTCCTCGACATGCGAGACCTCTTCGACGGCATCCCGCTCAAAGACGTCTCGACTTCCATGACCATAAACGCGACGGCTTCCATCCTCCTCCTCCTCTATTCGCTCGTCGCCGAAGAGCAGGGGGCGAAGCCCGAAGAGGTCACCGGCACCACCCAGAACGATATTTTGAAGGAGTACCTCGCGAGGGGCACGTACATCTACCCGCCGGAACCTTCGATGAGGATCACAACCGACATGTTCGCCTACTGCGCCGGAGAGCTTCCGCGCTGGAACACCATTTCCATAAGCGGATACCACATCAGAGAGGCCGGGAGCACGGCGGTCCAGGAGCTCGCCTTCACGCTCTCGAACGCCATAGCCTACGTCGAGGCCGCGCTCGAAGCCGGACTGGAGGTCGATGATTTCGCCCCCCGCCTCTCGTTCTTCTTCAACGCCCACAACGACCTGTTCCAGGAAGTCGCGAAATACCGGGCCGCGCGCCGGATGTGGGCGAAGATAATGAAGGAACGCTTTGGAGCGAGGAGCGACAAAAGCATGAAGCTCCGCTTCCACACCCAGACCGCGGGTTCCTCTCTGACCGCTCAGCAGGCCGAGAACAACATCGTGAGGACAACTGTCCAGGCGCTCTCCGCCATCCTGGGCGGCACCCAGAGTTTGCACACCAACGCTTTCGATGAGGCGCTCGCGTTGCCGACGGAACGAAGCGCGAGGATCGCGTTGCGGACGCAGCAGATACTCGCGAGCGAGGGCGGCCTCACGGACACCGCAGACCCTCTGGCCGGCTCGTACTACGTCGAATCCCTGACCGAGGTCGTGGAGGAAGAGGCGTGGAGCTACATCGAGCGCATAGACGAGATGGGCGGCTCCGTCCACGCCATCGAAAAGCGATACATGCAACGCGAAATAGAAGAGGCGGCCTTCCGCTACCAGCGCGAGGTCGAAAAAGAGGAGCGAATAATCGTCGGCGTCAATCGCCACGAGTCCGACGAAGACCCCGAAATGGACCTCCATTCGGTCGACGAGACCATTCAGGAAAGGCAGGCCGAACGCCTCGCCGAACTAAAGGAGAGCCGGGATTCATCGGCGGTGGACAAATCTCTCGCCGCGATAAAAAACGCCGCCGAGTCGGGCGACAACCTCCTCTACCCGATGAAAGAAGCCCTCGGAAACCTCGCTACTTTGGGCGAAGTATCGGACACGTTGCGCGATGTCTTTGGGGAGTACCGGCCGTCGTAGGTCGCTTCGCGTCGGCTTCGCCGCCGGAGGAGTAGGGAAGAGAAATACGACTCCTCCACTCCTCCGGGAGCGACAGCGACCTGCGGTCGTTCGAGGGCGCTGTGATAACATTGCCCGCAGAGAAGAGTTCTTGATCTCATTTGATACACACCTCTCAGAGGAGGATTTCAAACCGTGACAAACTGGTTTCGCAGACGCGCCGGAGGGGACAACGGCGCTAATGAAAACGGCGGCGTGAGCGAGGCCGAAGTTCGGAAAGCTCTCAAGGATGTGCGCGACCCGGAGATAGGGCGAGACCTCATTTCCCTGAACATGATCCGGAGCGTGGACATCGATGGCTCCTCCGTCACCGTCGGCGTCGCGCTGACCACCGCCGGATGCCCGATGAAGCACCGCATCACCACCGATGTCCAGGACCGCCTCAAGATGATCGAAGGCGTCGAGAACGTCGAGGTCGATTTCGGCGTGATGTCCGACGACGACAGACAAAACCTTCTCACCTCGCTTCACGGCGAACCCGCCGAACTCGCCCCGGCTTTTCGTGACGAGTCGAAAACGAGGATAATAGCGGTGGTGAGTGGAAAGGGCGGGGTCGGCAAATCCACCGTCGCCGTGAACCTGGCGTCGGCTCTGGACCGGGCGGGTCATTCCGTGGAGATCCTCGACGCCGACGTGTACGGCTCGTCCATCCCCGTCATGCTCGGAGCCACGGGCAAGCCGAACGTCGTCGAGGGGGTGATTTTCCCGATAGAGTCCCCGACCGGCCTCAAGTTCATCTCGATGGGCAACTTCGTGAGCGAGGGGCAGGCGATCATCTGGCGCGCCCCCATCGTCAACAAGGCCCTCACCCAGCTCATGCGCGACGTGTACTGGGACGAGCCGGACTACATCATCGTGGACATGCCGCCCGGAACGGGCGACGTGGCGCTGACGGTCGCGCAGATGATCCCGAAGGCCGAAGCCCTCGTCGTCACCACCCCGCAGGCCGACGCCGCCCGCGTCGCCTCCAAAGCCGGAAAGATGGCGGTTCAGGCGCACCTGAAAGTCATCGGCGTCGTCGAGAACATGAGCTACGCCGAATGCCCCGACTGCGGCAGGGAGCTGAAGATATTCGGCGGGAATGGGGGAGAGACCGTCGCGGCGGAACTCGACTCGAAGATCATGGGTCGGGTGCCGATCCAGGCCGACGAGTCGGGCGAGCCGGGCAACGCTCTTTACCCTGAAGGTTCCACTCCGGCCCGCGCCTTCGAGGAGGTCGCCGAAGCGATAGCCGCCACGAAGGTGAGAAAGAGAATACAGGTTCTTTGAGCGGTCTTTCGGAACCGAAAGGCCGCTTCAACTCAGAGGAAGTCGAGCGAGTGGGGGCCGAAGCTCTCCGGATGCTCTCGTCGAGGCTCTGTCCAGTTCAGGAGCGCGCGGGTTATTCGTTCCGGTTTGTTGTTGGGCAAGCCTCCGGTGACGATCAGGACGCCCGCTGTGGGTTCGCCTTTGCGGTAAAACTCGACGGTATGCCGGATGAAGTCGTCGCGGTTGCGGATGACGAGGATACGTTCTTCGCGTGTCGCGTAACGCAGCTGCTCGGGGTCTGGGATCGCTCGCCCCGCCCGCGAGATTTCGTGGACGCTCATGACGTCGAGTCGCAGTTCGCGCGCTATCTCCGCCGCTTTCGGCGGAAGGTCTTCATCGAGCAGAAATTTCAAGGTCGCGCTATGAGCGGGAGTCGTCGGGGCTTTTCGGGCGCATGAAAGGGAAGTCGCGGTAGACTTTCTCAGGCGTCCATCGCTCGTCGCGCTCTATTCTGGCGTCTATTTCGTCGGGGTATAGCTCATAATAAGTGAGCGCCGCGGTTAGCTGGGATCCGGTGAGCCACGGATAGAATTCTTTCAACCGCTCATGGTCTTCACCCGTGACTTTATAGTTTCTTATGACCTCCCAGACTTCGAGTCCCGTGGCCCAGATCGCGGCCCGCCGACCGTCGAGGCCGTCCACGAAGAAGATTCCCGGCACCCGGCGCATCCGCACCGCCTCCCGCAAAAGCGAAACCGCGAGTTCCGAAAACGAAGGCCCACCTCGAAGCCGGCTCTCCCGTTCGAGATCCCGCTCCAAATCTTCCGGTAACCTCAGACCTTTCGCCCTGCTCGCCAAACCAACCTCCGTAAACGTTGTGAACGAAGTATACGCTAGACCGGCCAGGCTTTGGGTCTGGCTGGGCCTTTGGGCCATCCGATGGGCGGCGGGTTGTATGAGGCGAGGGGGATGAGCTTATCCCCTTGCCACTCGGCTGCGTTGGAGCGGAGCATTTCTTGGATGAGAGGCTGGATGAAGTAGCTCGGCTCTTCGTTGAATACGTGGCGGGCGTAGTCGTTGAACCACGGGGCGTCGAGCAGGTAGGTGTGCAGTCTGGGCTCTTCCATGCCGTCGGTCAGCATGAGGGCGTAGGCGAGGATGCGCTTGCACCCGTGCCAGGCGACCTTCTCCGGCTCTTCGAGCCACGTCTCGTAGCGGTTGCGGGCCGCGTCGATGGCGGCTTTCGGGTCTTCGATGGGCGTTCCGTGTCCGGAGCAGGCCCA
>JBOHBL010000166.1:0-1471 GCA_050698295.1 Rubrobacteraceae bacterium
TTTCCCCGACTCCCGTACTCCCGCCGAGTGCGGAACCATCCACCCGGATTCGGTATCAGGGGTTCTTCGGTTGAGTCGAGCCGTTCGCCTCTTCGACGAGGTCTTCGAGGACAGAGCCCGCGACGATGTCTTCCATGCCCCGGATCACGATCCGGGCGTCTTCGACGTAGTCTGCGTACTCCTCTTCGGCTCGCGAGCGTCGGAAGAGGCCGACGAGGATTTTCGAGAGGGTTTCGATGCCCCATTCCATGTATTCCTCGCGGTAGCGGGCGACCCGGACGACCGCGTCCACGCTCAAAGGGTCGAGGTTGCCGCGCTCCAGGGTGGTGAAGACGTAGTCGTACTCGCTCAGGATGTCCTCGACCACCTGGCGGGCGTCGGGCATGTATTCCGCCTCGAACATGAAGACGTATGAACCCGCGATCACCTGCAGCGCCTTGTCCTGATGGTAGTAGCCCCTCTTCGAGTAGTCCCGTATCACCTCGAACAGCTCCGAAAACTCGCTCTTCTCGACCGTCATCTCATGTCCCCCTCTCGACTTTTTAGGCATTCTAAACTCCCCGGATTCCAGGCGCTCTCCCTTTGGATAACAATCGAATTACAATTCGATGAAAATACGTTCGGCGCCCTTTGCACCACTTTGATCGGCTGGTAGTGTATGGCGCGTGGGTAGGCAGCATCAACCTTATGAGCAGCACCACGCCGTGGAAGCCAAAGGCTCCGCGGTCAGCGTGAGCCAGATGCTAGCCGCCGGGCTCGCCTCGGTGGGGGCGGCGGTCGTCACCTCTCGCTTCGGGGTGGCCGGGACCGTCATCGGCGCGGCGCTGACCACCATGATCATCACGGGCGGCTCCGCCATTATCAAGTCGTACCTCGAAACGTTGGGTGGGCGCGTCAAAAGCGCCCCGGAGAAACTGCGGGCGAGCAGGATGCGTCAGCAATCCGGGCGTGCTCCGGAAGGTCCATCCGACGAGCCTACGCGCGCCGTGGAGACCGGCGAAGGCCGGCGAGGGATCATGGACAGGCTTCGTTCGTCCTTCGGGTGGTTTCGCCAATTGCCGTCTTCGGGGAAGCGGTCCATACTGCTCAAGGCGGCGATACCGGCCGTCCTCGTCTTCGTACTCGCGATCGTGGCCGTGACCGGACTTGAATTCGCGGGCGGCAGGACGCTCTCGTGCATGGTCTGGGGCGAGTGCTACGTCGCCGCCGACGGCTCCGGTCCCAGCTCCTCTCTGGGCTTGCTCGCCTCCGGAGGCAGCGGCTCCGACGGAGGCCCGCTCCAGCGGCAGCCCGGCGACTCCGGCGGTGGTCTCTTCGACAGCCCCGCCGAAGAGCAGTACGAGTAGCCTCGCCAGGCCGACCGTTTCATCTGAGTTTCCGTACTCAAATCGATCGTTCTCATCTGGTATCTTGTAGGCTCAGTTTCGGCGGCCTGAAAGGGGAAATCGATGAGGATAATGCGGACCAAGTC
>JBOHBL010000167.1:0-1227 GCA_050698295.1 Rubrobacteraceae bacterium
GTACCAGAACCCCTCGCGGTTCATCACGCCGTATGGGTCCACCTCCCTCTCCGTCTCCCTCTCGCCGGCGCGATATCGCATCCTCACCCTGTTTCTCTCCCCGACGGCGGCGGCGAGCGTGAGCAGCGACTCGCTTCTCACCTGCGTCGCCGGGCTCGCGACGGCGAGGGAGATGGTTTCCTGAAGCTCTCTCACCCTCCCTCCGAGCGACTCCGGCATGACCCTCTCCAGCTTGGCTAAAGCTCCCTCGACCGCAGGGGCCGCTCCCGATAAGCCGAGCCTGCGGGCGGCGAGGAGGCTTAAGGCGAGGGCGAGCGCCTCGTCCTCGGTGAACATCATCGGCGGGAGGCGGTAGCCGGGCCGAAGTTTGTATGCCCCGTAACGTCCACGCTCCCCCTCGACCGGGACGCCCATCTCCTGAAGCATCACCGCGTAGCGCCGGATCGTCCGCTCCCCGACCTCCAGCCTCCGCGCAAGCTCCGGAGCGCCGATCCTACCCCGCGCCTGTAATAACTCCAGCATCGAAAGCAACCTTGTCGTCGGCCGTCCTCCGTACATGGCGCCTCCAAACTTTTTCGGAACTTTTGAACTTATCAGGACCGATTATGACCGCTTTCGCCTGTAACATCACATTGAGGTCGAAAAAGAGGGAGGTCGTTGGCGAGATGCACGGGTTTGGATTTCAGGAAGAGCTTGCGAAGGAGCACACTGGTCGGATGCTCGCGGAGGCCGAGGAGAGGCGGCTCGCCCGGGAGGTTGCCGGGCTGAAGGCTCCGTCTTTGCGAGCGCGGATCGCGCGTCGGCTCTTCGAGGCGGCGGTGGCGACGGAGCGGGACGCGGCGTGGAACGCGGTCTGGGAGAAGATGGAGGCTCCGAGGCGTTCGTAGGCGAACGAGTACTTTGGTGGCGAAAAGCGGGAGACGCCGACCGTGGCGTCTCCCGTCGAAACCTTTTGGGTTAGACGACGGCCACGGGCGAGACCATGGACCCGGTGGCGCCTTTGATTTTCAACGGCGTCATCACGAAGAGGAACTCGGAACGCCCGCTCTCCACAAGCTCCGCCGTCTTTATGTTCTCGATGATGTAGGTTCCCGTCTCCGCCAGAAGGTGCTGGTGGACGACGAAGACGCCGCTCGGGTCCTCGAACGGGATGACTTCCAGCGCCCAGTTGTCGGCCCCCAGGCACGAGACCCTTCTTTCGGTGAGCCAGTGCGCGCCGTCCCAGCC
>JBOHBL010000168.1:0-9589 GCA_050698295.1 Rubrobacteraceae bacterium
GCTCATGGCTTGTCGGAAGTCGCGTTCGGTTCCGAGGACTTCGACGCCGTATCCGGGTTTTCGGAGGAGCGAGAGCCGGAACTCCGAGAGCCATGCTTCGACTTCATCGAGGTCGCGGCTGACCGTCCCGACGGCGACCCGGAGGCGGCTCGCGATGGCCCGCAGTTTCATCGGCTCGCCCGACGCGAGAAGCACGCGAAGGAGGGACATCCGCCTTTCCTCCGGCGTGAGGTCGGAGGGGTTCATCTCGCCGAGAGCGTCGAGCGCGTTCTCCCTCGCCTCATTCGTCCCTTCGATTTTCAATCCCCTCCCGGATTGCCGGGCGAGGGCGAGATCGTGTGCTTCGAGGAAGCGGTCGGCGGGGTCGAGGTCGCGGTGGACGGTGCGGGCGCTCACGTCGAGTTCGGTGGCGATGGCGTTCGCGGTGATGCCTTCGGGGTGGCGGAGGAGGCTCTCGATCACCCGTATCTCGCGGATCGAGAGTTCCATCGCGCCACCCCGCCTTCGTCGCTAAACGCTCTCGCGCGTCGCGGAGATCTCGTCAATGAGTTCGTCGTACTTCGGGCTGCCGAGGAAGTTGTCCACCGATATGTGCCGCGCTCCGGGCACCTTTTGCCGCGCGCGGTCCGTGAGGTCCTTGTGCGTGACGACGACGTCCGTGTCGGGCGGGATCTGGTCTATGGCGGAGTTCCGGATCTCGATATCGTCGAGGTCCGCCTTCTTCGCCTTGTTTTTGAGCAGCGACGCGCCCATCGCGCTGGAGCCCATCCCGGCGTCGCACGCGAAGATTATTTTGTTGACCCGCGAATAATCGAACTCTTCGCTTTCTTCCTTCTTCCCGTTCTCGGTGAGGGTTCCGGCGACGTCGCTCTTCTTGCCCTTCATCGTCTCCATTTGCTGCGCGGCTTGCGCGAGGCCGGCTTCGTCATCCTCCGTCTCCGCGCCGGCGGTGCGGCGGATGATGACCGACGCCACGAGGAACGAAACGCTCGCGGCGACCACGACGTCGAGGATCACACCGATGAAGTTTCCGGGTGGAGTGAGCGCGAGGATGGCGAAGATGCTCCCCGGCGAAGGCGTCGAGACGAGTCCGACATCGAAGACCGAAGCGACGAAAAGGCCGCTCCCGCCGCCCGCGATGACCGCGAGCACGAGCAGCGGCTTCATGAGGACGTACGGGAAATAAATCTCGTGGATGCCGCCGAAGAACTGGATGATCGCCGCTCCGGGCGCGGACGTCTTCGAGATGCCGCTCCCGAACACGGTGAACGCGAGCAATACGCCGAGTCCCGGTCCGGGGTTCGTCTCGACGAGGAAGAGGATGGATTTTCCGGCTTCCTGTGCTTGCTCGATGGCGAGCGGTGCGAGGATGCCGTGGTTTATGGCGTTGTTCAGAAACAGAATCTTCGCCGGCTCGACGAAGAGGCTCGCCAGCGGCAAAAGGCCGAGGCCCACGATGAAGTCCACGCCTGCCCCGAGGGCGTTGCTCAGGGCGGTCACGACCGGACTCGCGCCGAGCAGACCGAAGATGGCGAGGATGCCGCCGATGATTCCCGCCGAAAAATTATTCACGAGCATCTCGAAACCCTGCCGGACCCGGCCTTCGAGGAGGCGGTCGAACTGCTTGATCACGTACCCGCCCAAAGGCCCCATGATGAGCGCGCCGAGGAACATCGGGATGTCGGTGCCGACGATTACCCCCATGGTGGCTATCGCTCCGACGACGCCGCCGCGCACGTCATAGACCAAACGCCCTCCCGTGAAGCCGATGAGGAGCGGCAGCAGGTAGGTGATCATGGGTCCCACCAGCTCCGCGAGAGTGGCGTTCGGCGTCCATCCGTCCTCTATGAAGAGGGCCGTGATGAGGCCCCACGCAATGAACGCCCCGATGTTCGGCATGACCATGCCGCTCAAATAACTGCCGAACCTTTGTATCTTTACGCGGAACCCCCCCGTACCCGTGCCGCCCGCG
This sequence comes from Rubrobacteraceae bacterium, assembly GCA_050698295.1. Lineage (GTDB taxonomy): Bacteria > Actinomycetota > Rubrobacteria > Rubrobacterales > Rubrobacteraceae > JACCWD01. Next base: position 1,973 of record JBOHBL010000168.1, read on the forward strand.
GTCGCCTGAGCCATGTTTCTCCCTTCCCGTTCATCGCGGCACAGAGGCCACAATTTAACTTGCCTTTCATCCCCATCCTAAAAGCAACGCCCCGCTTGTGCAATTAGTACTTAATGGTACCGCGACACGGAAGTTGTTGACAGGATTGGGATAGCGACGCTTTGCGGGCGCGAAGCGTCCTAAACCAGGCCCACGAGTCCGGCCATGATGGGGATGAAGGCGACGATGAGGATGATGCCGAGTACGTCGAAGGAGATGCCCGAGCGGACCATCTTCGTTATGGGGATCATGCCCGATCCGTATACGACCGCGTTTTGCGGCGTCGAGACGGGGAGCATGAACCCGAAGGACGCGGCGAAAACCGCGCACAAAGCCGGGACCAGCGGATTCAGTCCGGCGGCGACGGCTATCGGGATGACTATCGGGACGACGATGGTGGCTGAGGCGGTGTTGCTCGTCGTCTCGGAGATGAGGATGGCGATGATCGCCGCCACGAGCGAGACGGCGACGAGGCTCGTGAAGCCCAAAGCGCCCGCGATTCCGTTGCCCAAAGTCTCGGCGAGGCCGGTCTCCGAAAGCAGCGTCCCGAGCGCGATGCCGCTCCCGAAGAGGATCACCGTCCCCCAGTCTATGCGAGCCGCCTCGTTCCAGTTCATCGTGAAACGCCTCGCGGCCCAGTCCACGGGGAGGAGAAAGAGGAGCGACGCCGCGATGATCGCCACCGTGCCCTCGTCGAGGCGGTTCACGAGGCCGTTGTATACCGCCGAGTCGTCGCCGAGCACGAGAGCGGCGACGCCCGGAAGCACCCACAATGAAACGGCGACGGCGAAGACGACCATCGTGTTCTTCTCGCCGCGAGAGAGCGGGCCGAGGCGGCTCCGTTCCTCGGCGACGTATTCGTCCGCGCCCGAAATGCGGCGGACTTCCGGTTTATTCAAAAGAAGAAGGACGACGCACAGCGCGATGAACATGAGGAGGCATATCGGGAACGCGGCCACAACCCAGTCGAAGAACGTGATCCTCACGTCCGTCGCCTCCTCGATGAAGCCGATGCCGATGAGGTTCGGAGGCGAGCCGATGGGAGTGAGGAGACCGCCGACGCCCGCGCCGTATGAGATCATGAGCATGAGAGCCGTCCCGAAGCGGAGCCGGCTCGCGTCCCTGTCCGTCCCCGACTGCTCGATGACGAGCCCCGAGAGAGCGCCCATCATCCCGAGTCCGATGGGAGGAGCATCGCCGCCGTCGTCGTGTTCGAGATGAACGCGCTTATAAGCGCGGCGATCGCCCCGAACGCGATGACCACGCCATATGTGGATTTGCTCACGCCCGGTATCGAAAGGACTCTGAAAGCGAAGCGTCTATCCAGCCCGTGCGTCATCATGGCCTGCGCGATGATGAACGCCCCGATGAAGAGGAAGATCGTGTCCGAGGAGAACGCGCCGTATACGACGTCGCCCGGAGTATCGTCGCCCTCGGTCGGCGGGACGGCGAGGAGGACGCAAAGGGCGAGCGAGAAGACAGCCGTCACCGGGATCGGGATGGCTTCCGAAAGCCAGTAAATTATCGTGAAAGAGAAGATCGCCGCGAGAGTTTGCTGATTCTCCGGCAAAGGCAAAGGCGCGAAGTACATGACGATGAAAGCGATCGGGCCGAGGACGAGTCCGATGGTTTGCCTCGCCTTCTCGAACTTCTCCTCGGCGGGAGAGAGGACTTCTCTTTGCTCGTCAATGGTTTTGTATGTGCCGCTCGGCCTCATATCTTCGCTCATCGCTCCCCCTTCTCGACATTCGATCCGGGAAGATTATCAGTCTTTATGCGTCGCGTATAGCCTCCACGACCGCCCCCCCGAAGCCCCCGGTCGCCGCCGTGCCGCCGAGGTCCGGCGTGAGCGGCGCGTCGTCCGACGAAAGCACGGTTTCGAGGGCTTCCATCACCGCCGCGCCCGCTTTCTCCTCGCCGAGGTGGTCGAGCATCATCGCCGCCGACCATATTTGTCCCGTGGGGTTCGCGACTCCCTTCCCGGCGATATCGGGCGCGCTTCCGTGGACGGGTTCGAACATCGAGGGGAAGCGGCGCTCGGGGTCTATGTTCGCCGACGGGGCGACGGCGATGGTTCCCGTCACGCCCGGCCCGAGGTCGGAGAGGATGTCCCCGAAGAGGTTCGATCCCACAACCACATCGAACCTCTCCGGCGTCATGACGAAGCGCGCCGCGAGAATGTCTATGTGGTACTCGTCGGTCTCGGTGTCCGGATACTCCGAGGAAATATCGCGGAACCTCTCGTCCCAATACGGCATCGAGTGGAATATGCCGTTCGATTTCGTCGCCGAGGTAACGTGCTTCCTTCCGAGGCGTTCGGCGAGGTCGAATGCGTACCGGATGATTCGGTCGCATCCTCGCTTCGTGAAGACGGATGTTTGCAAAACCATCTCGGACGGCATTCCCTCCCCGAAGCGTCCACCGAGGGTGGAGTATTCGCCCTCGGTGTTTTCGCGGACGATCCAGAAATCAATGTCGCCGGGCTCGCAGTCGCGGAGCGGGGATTTTATTCCCGGAAGAAGACGCACGGGGCGGAGGTTCACGTATTGATCGAACTCGCGCCGGATAGGAATGAGAAGCCCCCACAAAGACACGTGATCCGGAACCCCCGGAAACCCGACCGCCCCGAGAAAGACGGAGTCGTGGTTCGAGAGACGAGAGATGCCATCCTCCGGCATCATCCGCCCGGTCTGTTTATACGTCTCGCAACTCCAGTCGAAGTGGCGGAACTCGAAGGATATATCGAACTTATCTCCGGCCGTTTCGAGAATTTTCAACGCCTCCGGCACGACTTCCTTGCCGATGCCGTCGCCCGGTATCACCGCGATCTCGTATGAACTCATAATCTTCCCGGTCTCTCGCCAAAAGTCATTCGAAGAGTATCGAAAATGTTCCTTCGATGCCGAAGTAGAAAGAGAAAGGTCGCGAATCGAAAAAAGCCGGCGGGCTGAAATGCGCGGAGAGCCGAAGGTGAGTCGCTATCCGCGTGTTCGGCGGCGGTTCAATGCGGCTTGCGCGCGCTTCGCGTGTTCGTGGTCTCGGACGGCGTTCCAGAGTTTTCCTTCGGGGACGGTCGCGTGCCACCGGTCGGTGCGGTATCCGTAGTTTCGCTTGAGTTTCCTCACCGAGTCGCCCGTGAAGCGGAGTATGAACACGAGCTTCCGGATCTCATCGAGTTGCCGCGGCAATATTTCCATGCGGCTCTCGGTTCGCCACGAGATCTCCGGCATCGGCTCGGCTGAGGCGAGGATGAGGTTCGACTCCCACTCGACGCGGAGCGCGTTCATCTCGAAGGTGTTCGGGAGCGCGCTGAGCGGCCCGAGCGTGAACGAGTCGTCGTCCCGAAATCCGAAGACGCGCTCCATGAACGCCCGCTTTTCGCCCGACGCCATCCGCTCGTGGCGCGAGCGGAGCGCGAGAAGCTGTTCGTCGGTGTATGCGCGGAGGCCGTCCCTCGTCGGCCTCTTCGGGTCGAGGCCGCCTCGGGAGAGCATCTCGGAAAAGGCCCGGTACGAGTGGAGGCTCCGGACGAGCCACAAGGTGAACCCTCCCGCCGAGATGGCCGCGCCGAGCGCGAGTGTCGCATAGAAAGCGGCGTGCGGAACCGCGACCGCCTGTACCTCGACCGTCCTCTCTCCGAACAAATTGTAGAAAAGGACGACCGCCGTTATGGCCGCCACGAAGAACACGAACCCGAGGAGCGCGAACGCCCCGAGCCGCTTTATCGGCGAGGCGCACGAAGAGGCGAGTCCTTCCCACGCGACCTTCTCCTCGTCGGCCTCGAACGTCGTTGTGCGCAAACTCTCCACCCGAACAAGTATACCCGCATGAAGGCGTCCTTATGAGTGAACGTTCACCCGAGCGCCCCGTGTGGTAAGAAATGCCGCATGAAAGTGTATCGAGCCGGAAAGGTTGACGAAAACTGGGAGCGCCGGACGCGCCAACCCAATTTCCGGCGGCGGAGGATTTTCGCCGTGTTCGTCCTCATCTTCCTCATACTCCTCGTCCTCGCGTGGCCGTTCGGGGGATCCCGGACTGTCCTCCTCGGGAGCGACGCGAGAGCGGACGAAGCCTCCCGCTCGGACACCATAGTCGTGGCAAAAGCGGGCGGTGGCATGCTCGCCGTCCCGCGCGACACGCTCGTCGAGATACCGGGTGTCGGGGAGGACAAAATAAACGCCGCCTTCGCCAATGGCGGCCCCGAACTCACCGTCGAGACGCTCGAAGGAATGACGGATCTCCAAATAAACAACTACGTCGTCATAAACTTCGGCGGCGTCGAGGAGATCGTGGACGCCCTCGGCGGCATCACCATAAACGTCGAGGAACCCATCGAAGCGACGATGGAGAACGGCGAGGTCGCCTCCCTCCCGGCGGGCGAGCAAACCCTCGATGGCGGCGAGGCTCTCGCGTACGTCCGGTACCGCGGAGGCCCGACGGCGGACATCGGGCGCGTCGGGCGCCAGCAGCAATTTTTCCGGGCCTTCGTCTCCGAAGCGTCCTCGCCGGGCAAATGGCCGCGCCTCCCTTCCACCGCGCTCTCGGTGTGGCGAAACATAGACACGAACATGAACCCCGTGCAGGCGGCATTCTTCGCCCTTCGGATGGGCATATCCGGCATCTCCTCCGTCGAGATATACCCCGGAACGCCCGAGTACATAGACGGCATCTCGTACTGGGTCCCCGACGAGCAAGCGGGCGAACAGGCGCTTTCGGAGACCATCGAGTAGTCGCGCATGACCTTCCGAGTTTGGAAGAGGGTGGGCCGTCGGCTCGCCGAACGGACGTATGCGCACGGTATCTTGCGTACCGTCATCCTGGGACTCCCTGGCACGCCAAAGTCTTCGTCGCCCTCGTCGTCGTCGGCTACGTCTTCAATAGACCCGATCCCTCGCCGAATGCGGAGAAAAGGCTCGTGAAGTCTCCGAGGGCGAAAAGCCGGTGAGCCGTATCGGAGCGGCGGTCGTGGTGTGCGTCTGGTTGCCGTGCGTCGCGTCGGCCGTATTTTTCGCGTTGCGCGTTTATCATGCGGATATTTTCGTGCTGCTCATAAAAGAGCAGCGCGGACTTCATGCGTGAATCGTCGTGATAATCGTCGCTCGAAAGAGCATGCTTATGCGGGCATTGTTTTCTCGCCGTGATAACCGCCGCGAGGAGGTCGCGAACGTCGGCTCCGGCGCTTGTTCACGGTGAGATAAAGCACTTCGCCCTCTTGAATGAGGGCGGCGGGCGCGTCAATACTTAATCCGTCTTCGGTCCCGTAAAACGAGTCGAGAGGGCATCGAAGAGCGTATCGGCAAGCGCGTGGAGGGGGATCGAGTGTCGCTGCACAGGTTTTTATGGCTGGCGTTGTCCGTTTTTCTGAGTTGTTCGGGGGCGATGATCGTCGCGGATCGCGCACAGGCCGCCGAGGGGCTGGCTTCGTGGTACGTCCCGGATCCCGCGAACGCCGGGGTGTACGCGGCGGATCACGAAACGCTCCCGCTCGGGACGCCGCTCACCGTCTCATACGGCGGACGCTCCGTCGAGGTCACCGTCACCGGCAGAGGTCCTTACGTGGGGGGGAGGAACCTCGATCTCTCTCAGGCGGCGGCCGAATACCTGGGACTCACCCAGGTTGGCGTCGACTACGTCCACTACACGTACCCCGGCGAAGGCACCTATGAAGCATCCGGGCAAACGAGCGGGGTGAAATCTTCCGGCGAATACTACAGGGTTCAACCGGGCGACACCTTGTACGCGGTGGCCTCCCAAATCGGGGTGCCGGTCGAGAGTTTGGCGGCGGCGAACGGCATGGCGACGGGCGACATGCTGTACATCGGTGAGGCGCTCGCCGTCCCGCAAGGAGGCGGATACGGCCCCGGCTACTCGCAGGCGGCGTGGTATCCGGCCTCCGATTACGGAAACTACACGGCGGCGGACAGGCCGGTGTCTCATCCGGTGGACAAGATCGTGGTCCATACGACGCAGGGTTCGTACGAGAGCGCGATGAACTGGTTCCAGGATCCCGCTTCGGGAGTCTCCGCTCACTACACGGTGCGCTCGGCGGACGGAGCGGTCGGGCAATCGGTGAGCGAGCGAAACATCGCCCACCACGCCGGAAACTGGGACTACAACCAGACGAGCATCGGCATCGAGCACGAAGGCTACGTCGAGGACCCCTCGTACTACACCGAGGAGATGTATCATTCCTCGGCGCACCTCGGGGCGTACCTCGCGAACAAGTACTCAATCCCAATAGACCGCAGTCACATCATCGGCCACAGCGAGGTCCCCGGCGCGACCCACACCGACCCCGGATACTACTGGGACTGGAACCGGTATATCTCATACGTCCAGCAATACGCCGGCACACCCTCCACGACCACCGCTTACGGATGGTGAACACACGGAGCGGTTCATGAACGTGGGGTTCCGGCATGGTCACCGTCCCGCCGGAACCCCGCGCGGAAAGCGTCAGCCCACGCCACACGAGTTATGACGACGCTGTTCACGTCGGCGGCTTCGCCCGACACTTTGTAGCCCGTCCGCGCAGAATGTCTCCGACCGGCTCGGCCTTCGGAAAGCGTCTCCTCGAACTCCCGTACGAGCAAATTATGACGCGCCCTCCCGGAGCGACGAAGTCCCGGAGGAGCCTCTCGACCATATCCCGCCGTCGCTTCGGGGGCGCGTATTCGAGGTTCGCGTTGACGAAATCGAAGCGGCGGGGAGGCGTCCATTCCATCACGTTTCCGGCATGGACGCGATCCGCCCATCGAGGAAGGCGATCGCGTGCGATGTTCGCGACAGAAGGGATGAGATCGAGGCCGTGCGGTTTGATGCGAAACCCGTCTTCGGCAGTCCACCGGACCACGCTCTCCATCATAAGCCCGTTCGCGCGCCCGACATCGAGAAAAGTCCCGTCGCGGTGGATCGCGGAGGCGATCGGACGCCGTGCTCGCTCCCACCGCGCCTCGTCTCCCCGAAACCCGGAACCGGAGCGGGGATCACCGGCGGAGAGATATGAGTTTTCCAAAAGTCGGCGAGTCTCGCCGTAATAAGATTCGTCTTCCGAACGGACGTTGCTCATCGAAGTCCTTTGCTGACAAGCTGACAAGCGTGAGCGAAGTGAGCTTACGCGGCTTCTTCCTCGGCGAGCTTCGACTGGCGCGAGATGAGCTTGTCGAGCCAGGCGAGGTTTTCGCTTTCGCCGAGGGTCTTTGCGGCGTTGACGTACCAGTTGAGGGCTTCCCGGTGATGTCCGAGCCTCCGGTTCAGCTCGCCGACGAGGTAGGTCGTGACGGCGAGTTCGCGGTCTGTGAGAGGGTCTTCTTCGAGCGAGCGCATGAAGTAGCGGACGGCTCTGAGCTGGAAGGCGCTTTCGAAGGGGCGTTCTCTCTCTTTTCTGCAGACCCAGGAGGCTCGGAGGCAGAGGTCGCCGAGTTCGCGGGCGGAGAGGTCGCGTTCCTGGCCGCATATTTCGGCGGCGTGGAAGTCGAGCCAGGAAGGACCGCGCTCGCCGAACACTTTCAGGAGGCCGTCTTCTTCGAGGCGCTCCTCGATGCCGTGGGCGAGCATCGAGGAGAGGTCCAGATCCTC
>JBOHBL010000169.1:0-2077 GCA_050698295.1 Rubrobacteraceae bacterium
CCGCCTCCCTGGGCATCCTGGGCGGCGACTGAACCTACGAATCGCAAGGCAGAATGCGGAAGTGCCGACCTCCGGCTTCGGCAACCACCCGGAAATCCCGCTGGTCGGTAGTGAGGATGTCGAAGGAGTCGTATCGTTCCGCGAGAACGACGTTAGAGGCGTCGCCCAGATCTAAGCCCTTCAGATCCGCATACTGGGTGTGAAGAGAGCGGGCTCTGGCAAGGTCTTGCGTGGAGAACCGCTCCAGACGGTATGCTCCGCGCTCGACCTCTCCGAGAAAGAAGAGTTGCTGCTGACGACCGTAACGGTCGAAGATAATGTGGTCCAACTCCGAAACCACAAAGGGCGAGATTATGAGAGGGCCGGAAGCGTTCTCCAGAGCCTCTCTGAAAAGTCCGTATTCCTCCTGACGACGATCCAGCGCGGCAAGAATTCCGCCGCTGTCTAAAATAAGGGTCGATCGTCCTTGCGCTTGTGAAGCTCTTCCTCGAAACGCTCGGCGAGCGTGGGGTCGCCGCCGGAAAAAACACTCAGACGCGGGGAAGGTTGCTCCCCGGCAAATTTCGGGTCGCCGGAACGCCCGTTACGGGTCTCGAACACGATGACCTTGCCCGAACGCTTCTCCCTGGCCCGACGCCGCTTCAGCTTCAAAGGGTCGTTCTTAGCAGCCCTTTCAGACATCCAATACCTCCTTGAAACTCTAGTCTACAACGAACAAGGGCCTGTAACATCAAGAAGCCCGGCCGCCTCCAACCAACGCCGCCGTCAAGGCCGCCTCCCTGGGCGGCGACTGAACCCGACGTTTTATCCGGCTGCCTTCTCGGAGGGGTGGATCTCGAAGGAAACCCCCAACGCGGACGCGAGGCGCTCCAGCGTGTCGAGCGTGGGGTTGGCCTCCCCGGTCTCTATGAGGTAGATGCGGTTCTGGCTGGTGCCGATTTTCTCGGCGAGCGCCTTCTGTGAGAGCCCCAATTCGATCCGGCGCCTCAGAACGCGGAGGCCGAGTTCCCGACGGGGCCGACTCTCCTCCCACAAGCGGCGAAACTCCGCGTCGTTCTCCATCATTTCCTCGAAGTGCGCTTCAGCGTCCTCCTCGACCTCCGGGTTGACGTCGCATCGCTCGTCGTTCATCTCTTCCTCCTTTTGCGGTTCCTCTCCAGATAATCCCTCATTCTCGCCTCCGCCGTATCCAGTTCCCTAACCGGAGTCCTCCGGCTCTTTTTCTGGAAGGCGTGCAAGAGAACGAACTTACGCCCGACGTGCGCGAAGTAGAACGTGCGGTAAACATTCCCCGCAACCCTTGTCCTGAGTTCCCAAAAATCCCGGCCTTCGAGCTTGCGTACACGCGGAGCGCCAAGACGCACATTGACCTCGCGCAATTGCCTCAAATCCTCGAAGATCGCCCCCCGAGCCTCCACGCTTTGCGTCTCGATGAACTCCTTCACCGGAACGTTTCCAGCCGCCGACTTGTAATATACGGTCTTCCAAGCCTGTCTCCCGCCCGTGTCCATAACCTATTCTAACACCCCGAACGGTGTCGAATATCCAGGCGATTATCAACAAGCCCGTCGCCCCCGACCGCACAAACCGCCGCGTGAAAACCTCGCCACCCACCGTTTGCTGACCGGCTTGCAGAGACGTAGCATGCCACGTCTCTATGCTGACCAGCGCAGCGAAGCCGCCAAAATATAGCCACCCGGCCATACGAAAAATGGCCGCCCGGCCAATGCGTTCATGCCAGGAAGCGGTTGTAATTGTTCTGGAATGTAAAGAGTGGAAGTCCGATATCCACGGAACGCGCCGAGGGCGGCTTTCGCATCGCAACGAAAGGGGAGCATCAATGTCGTTATCGAGCAAACCGAGGGCGTTCGCCTGGCTGGCTGCCCTTGCGACGGCCTGCATGCTGTTCGCCGTGGTATTCGCGGATCAGGCGCGGGCGGGGAACGGGCCGTCTTCCCCCATAGTCGTCAACGACGACACAGCCGACGAATCCGCAAATGCCGACTGCACCGCCCCTGATGAAACTACGATCCAGGGCGGCGTGGACGCAGCCGCCGTGGGAGGCACCGTACTCGTG
>JBOHBL010000170.1:0-1568 GCA_050698295.1 Rubrobacteraceae bacterium
GAGAAGGGACACTTCGATTTCCCCCGAGCGAGAGAGGGCGGCTTCGGGGGCGGTATCTTCGCCGTGTGGGTTCCCTCGCCCGAAGAAGACCTGAAACCCGAACGGCGCGATTCGAAGGGGCTTCCACCCGCGCTTGACGCCGCGTATGCGTTGCGCTTCTCGATGGCCGCCATCGCCATGTTGTTCAGGATCGAGGATCGCTCGGACGGGAAGTTCCGGGTCGTCCGCACCGCCGCTGAAATCCAGCGGTGCCTGGACGAGGAAGTGATGGCGGCGGCGCTCCATATGGAGGGCGCCGACGCGATAGATCTCAGCCTCGACGCGCTCCACGTCCTCCACCGGGCGGGGCTGCGCTCCCTCGGCCTCGTATGGGGTCGTCCGAACGCTTTCGCCGAGGGTGTCGCCCCGCGCTTTCGGGGTTCGCCGGATACCGGGCCGGGGCTGACCAAAGCCGGCAGGGAGCTGGTTCGCGCCTGCAACGACCTCCGCATCGTGATCGATGTGTCCCACCTCAACGAGCGAGGCTTCTGGGACGTGGCGGCTCTCACGGATGCCCCGCTCGTCGCGACCCACTCCAACGCATACGCCCTCTGTCCCTCCAACCGGAACCTCACGGACGCGCAGCTCGACGCCATAGCCGCCTCCGACGGAATGGTCGGCCTCAACTTCGGGGTCCACTTCCTCCGTGAGGACGGGGCCGAGGACACAAACACTCCTCTCGAAGTGATGGTTCGGCAGATCGACTACCTGGTGGAGCGAGTCGGAGTCGACAGGGTCGGCTTCGGCTCCGACTTCGATGGGATTTCGGTGTCGCGGGAGATAGGTGATGTATCGGGCCTGCCGAGGCTGATGTCGGCGCTCAGGGACCGAGGCTACGACGACCAGACGCTCCGAAAGCTCGCTCACGAGAATTGGATCCGTGTCCTGAGAAAGACCTGGGGCGAGTAGAAGGCGAGTCAGGTGATATGAACCCCATTTTCCGGCACTCCCGCAATTTTGATGAGAACCAGGTCCAAAATCTGGGAAAATGCGGCCCGAGGGACGGTCTGCGTCCCATCGTGAGTGGTGACATCTTTGACGACAACCCCGCGCGGGTCGAGCAGGGTTTGAGATCAGCGGTTGATCTGGAAAATCCTGCTAATGGGGTGTTTCGAGGACCTGTAGGGGGCGTGGCGTCCCTCTCGGACTCGAAATCCGGTGAGGGCTTTCCTCGTGTGGGTTCGAGTCCCACCTCCGGTACCATCTAAAAGTCCCGCAAAAGCGTGGTTTTTGCGTTGTGTATATCGCCGTGGCCGACGCCCCGACCGGAGCCGAGTACTGCAACTCGTCAGCGGAGGGCTTCTTCGAGAGCGTGGGCGGCGCTGTCCCGCATGTTTGGGAGAACGCGCGAGCAGGTGTCGAGAGGGATGGCTATGTTGGCGTGACCTGGCATCTCGGAAACGACGAATCTTATTGAGGTGTCTCAATTTCTCCTTCTTCCGGCAACCCTCAATTTGATGCACTGAAATGACCCTTCCCCGCGATCACGTCATCCACCTCCAGCCATGCACAAGCGCGTGACTTCGACC
>JBOHBL010000171.1:0-2479 GCA_050698295.1 Rubrobacteraceae bacterium
GGGGGTGATGGGGCGCCGCGGCGTCGGGGTGGCGGGGTTGCGCGGGTACCGGCGCGGCGCCGGCCGGCGTCACGGCGTGTGGAAGAGCGGCGCCCGCACCGGCGGGCTCTACGTCAAAGAGTTCGCCCTCCACGCCCCCAAACGCTACACCGTCGCCCTCGACCTCCGGCGCGGCGGCCTGCGCGCCCTCGACGGCCCGGTCGAAGACGCCGTCTCCGCCGCCGCCTCCATCCTGACGCACCTCAGGCGCGAGGGCCTTCCCTCTCGCCTCCTGTGTACGGACAAAGAGGGAGAAGCGACGCGGTTCGCGATCGACGACGCTTCGTACTGGCGGGCGATGAGGATCCTCGCCTTCGTCCGGGCCGACGGCGACGCGGGGCTCGTGGAGGCGGTGATGGAGGACAGGGCTTCTCTCGGGGAGGGCGTCGTGCTCGTCTCGCGCAACCTCGATGAGGATTTGCCGGAGTGCGTAGGCAAGCTCCGGAGTTCCGGGCTCGCGGTCGTGGCGTTGGTGATCGCCGCGCACACGTACCGCCCGTCGGGCGGGGATCGCGCCTCCGAACGCGAGGCGGCGTTCGCGCGCTACGCCGAGCGGCTGGAGCGGGCCGGGGCAGGGGTCTGCGTCGCGCGGTACCCCGAAGGCGCGGCGGGGCTTTCGAGAGGCGGAATAAGGAGCGCGATACGATGAGCGGACAAATGGAGAGGATGTGCCTCTACGTCTGCGCGCTCGCCGCCGGTTCCTCGTTTTCCATACTCTTCACCGGCGAAAGCGCCGGGGGGTTCGGCGCCTCCTCGCTCACGGCCCTTACCGGGAGCGGAGCCTTCGCCTCGATGTTCGGGGCGGCGCTCGTCGCGATGATGGTCGGTTCGGCGGGGCGTTTTCGGTTCGTGCTTCTCTTCCCGGCGGCGCTCGTTTATACGCTTCTCGCCGTCTATGGGTTCCCGCCGATCACGCCTTCTGGGTGGGGGGAATTGCTGCGACGGGTCGGGGGGGACATCTTCCTCGCCGCCAACACGATGTACGCCCAGCCCGTCCCCTACGACCTCTCGCCGGGACTCCTCGTCATCCTCGTCCCGATGGTCATGGTCATCGTCGCCTTCGCCACCTCGGCCACCCTGTACGAGCGGACCCCGATCATCTCCGTCGCCACCCTCGGCCTGACGATTGGCGTCTTGAGCACCATCAGCTTCGAGGACGGCGCGGGGCCTTTCTTTTTCGTCTTCGTCCTCTCCTCGCTCGCGCTCCTGCTCTTCTCCGGAGCGGAGGGGGGCGCCCTCGTTCGTCCGGGACTACTGGTGGCCGGGGCGGTGGCGGTCGTGATCCTGCTCGCGCCGAAAGCTCCGTTTTCGGAGCAGACGGTGAGCTCCGGCGCGATAGACTGGACCCGCATCGGGACCGGGGGGACTTCGCGCCTGAGCGTTCAAGCCGACGTCGGAGACTATTTGACGGCCGGCAGGGACGCGGAGCTGTTCAGGATCAGCTCTACCGAAGAGCTCCTGTGGCGGGGCGGCACCCTCGACTTCTTCGACGGCGTGAGGTGGTCGAACACCACCCGCGACGACGTCGGGTACGGCGAGGAGATAGACGAAGCGGTCTCCACCAAAATCGTCACCCAGACCGTGCAGGTCCTCGACGCCGAGACCGACCTCGTCTTCGGGGGGTACAAAATCTTCGCCGTCTCCGACGAAGTCCTCGACCCCAAAGAAAACACGGACGGTTCGTGGTCGGCGGGCAGGCCGTTCGAGGAGGGTGACTATTACAGGCTCACCTCCGAAATCCCCCAGCCGACCACCGCCCAGCTCCGGAACTCGGGCGCCGGCTACCCGGCGGAGATCCGGGAAAAGTACCTCCAGCTCCCCGACGACACGCCGAACGTCGTCGGAGAGACCGCCGACGAAATACAACAGAGCTACGAGATATCCACCCCTTACGACGCCGCGCGCGCCGTCGAGCGTTACCTCGTCGCCGACGGTGGCTTCGTCTACAACCTCGACGTGAGCTACCGCCGGGCCGACTGGGCGATAGAGGAGTTCCTGGGCGACGGACGGGAGGGCTTTTGCACCCAGTTCGCGACCTCGATGGCTCTGATCCTGCGCGACATGGACATCCCGACGAGGGTCGTCTACGGGGCGACCTCCGGCGACATGGTCGATGAGAACGTCTACGAGGTCACCGGCGCGAACATGCACACCTGGGTCGAGGTGTACTTCCCCGGCGTCGGGTGGTACCCGATGGACCCGACCCCCGGATTCTCGATGCCTCAGACGATGCAGGCCAACGCCCCGCGTCCGGACTCCGAAAACTCCCGGATCGCGCCCCAGACCGAGAACCAGGCCCTCAACCCGACCGCGCTCGAAGACCAGGAGACGCCGGAAGAACTGGATCCGCAATCCCCCGACGCCCCGACGCCCGGCTCTCCCGAAGAAGAGACCCCGATGCGGTGGCCGTTCGTCGCCGCCGGTCTCCTCGTCCTGATTC
>JBOHBL010000172.1:0-10214 GCA_050698295.1 Rubrobacteraceae bacterium
GACCGGCTTCGACCGAAGGGAGAACCTTGTCCGACATACCTCTGTTTCCGTTGAACGTCGTGTTGATGCCGGGAGCGCCGCTGCCGCTTCACATCTTCGAGGACCGCTACAAGCAGATGATCAACGAGTGCCTCGAATCCGAGTCGGAGTTCGGGATGGTCCTCGCCGACGAAGAGGGAACGCGGCAGGTGGGATGCACCGCCAAAATCGTCGAACTCGTCGAACGCTACGACGACGGACGAATGCTCATCCTCGTCGAGGGGGAGCGGCGCTTCAAGCTCAACAACGTGTTGTCCGGCAAGCCGTACTACGTCGGGGAGATCGAGTACATCGAAGAAGACGAACCGCAAGAAGACATCACCTCTCTCGCCGAGGAGTGCGTCGCCCTCCTCGAGAGGGTAGTCGAAGCCGCGACCGAAGGGTCGGTGGGAATTGAGATAGAACCTCCCTACCGGAACCTCTCCTTCGCCATCGCCGGACGCATAGAGTTCGGACTGGAGGAGCGCCAGCGGATACTGGAGCTGACCTCAGAGCGCGAGCGGCTCGAGAAAGTCAAAGAACTCCTCTCCGGCGCCGCCGAGAAACTCGAAAAGGAAAAAGAAGTCCGCGAAAAGGCCCAGAAAAACGGACACCTCCGCGGCGACTGGCAGCCCGGCCAGAAGCCGGAAGGGTGAGGCGGCGACCTATTTCCTCTCCATCTTCCTCCGGCTTTCCTGGGGGAGGAGGCCCCGAATTCTTCTGAGGCTTGCCTGGTCCACCTTGTAGATCAGGGGTTCGGAGGCGAGCCCTTCTTCTCCGGCGGCGGCTTTGATCCTCTCGGTCAGGTTCTCTTCCACGAGCCAGGACATCGAGGGCAATACTCCGGCGCGTATTCTGAGGCGCACTCTGCCGTCCTCCTCGTCGTCGCGGCTCATGAGCTTCGGCGGCGTGACGTAGAGTTCGGAGGCTTCGCCGAGGGCGTTCGTCACCCGCTCCGCCGATTCCCGGTCGCGCAGTTGCACCTCGACGCTGAAGCGTTCCTGGCCGGTGGTGTAGGTGGTCACCCCGGTCACGGCTCCATTCGGGACGAAGACGACCTCGCCGGAGAGCGTCCGTATGCGGGTCATCCTCAACCCGAGTTCCTCGACGATGCCCGCCGACCCCTGCGGCTGGACCTCGATGAAGTCGCCGACCGCGTACTGTCCCTCGAAGATTATGGAGAACCCCGCGATGATGTCGCGCAGGAAACTCTGCGCCCCGAAGCCGATGACGGCGGCCAGTATCGCCGCTCCTCCGACCGTCGCCAGGATGTTCTGCAAAAAGATGCTCAGGATTATGAGTACGACGACCGCGAACACCAGGTATCGCAGGACGTTCCTGACGAGCGTTATGGCGGTGTCCTGGCGTTTTATGCGCGCGATGGCCTCTTCGTCGAGGGTCTCGTCGTCGCGCCGCCGCCAGCGCAGGATCATCGGCGCGACCCGCGAGAGGACCCCGTAGACCACGAGCCCCAGAATCGCCACGATCACCGCCGCTATCACGTTCGCAACGAACTCCGCGCTGATGAGGTAGCCGAAGAAGTTCCTGAACGGACTCACGATGTCGCCGAGGATTCGCGCGGTCTCTCCGGCGGTCTCGGCGGCGCCTTCCCCGGCGGCCTCGATGGGGCCGCCGGTGGTCTCTTCGGGGTCTGCGTTGCCCTGAAGCAGGGCTATCTGTAGTCTCGTCATCAGGCCGCGTATCTTACTCTTCGACGCCCCTGCGGGCCAGACCCAACCCGTCTTCTTTTTCCTTGAGCGCCGTCGCTACGAACTCGATGTGTTCGCCCAGGTCCACCCCGAGGTCCTCGGCCCCTCGCACGATGTCGTCGCGGTTTACCCCGGCGGCGAAGGACTTCTGCTTCATCTTCTTCTTGACGCTTTTGGCCTTGAGTCCATCGAGGCCGCCCGGTCGCATGAGCGCGCAGGCGACGATGAAGCCGGATAATTCGTCCACTGCATAAAGCGTCTTTTCCATCTTCGTCTCGCGCTCCACGTCGAGGTAGTCAGCGTGGCTGAGAATGGCGCGGCGCACGTCTTCGGGGTATCCGAGGCGTTCGAGTTCTTTTACTCCGACGGTGGGATGCTCCTCCGGGGTGGGATGTCTTTCGTAGTCCATGTCGTGGAGGAGTCCGGTTATGCCCCACCTCTCTTCGTCTTCGCCGAAGCGGCGGGCGTAGGCTCGCATCGCGGTTTCGACGGCGAGCATGTGCTTGCGGAGAGAGTCGCTTTCCGTCCAACTACAAAGGAGTTCCCAGGCTTTCTCTCGGTTCAAAAGAATCCTCCCGGCTGGTTGGGGTTTTTCAGTTGCTGCTGTAGGAGATCTCGATGATTCCCTCGGGCGTGTTCGTCTGCTGGACCGAGCGGGTGGTACTCCCCGAGAGGAGAATGACCCTGAGGCTGCCGCTCCGCTCGTCCTGTTTCTGGATCCTGCACGAAAGCCCCGAGCCGTTCAGCTCGAAGGTGAAGCGTTTGGGGACTTCTCCGCTCAACACGTTCTCCCCGCCCCCGGCGTCGCATATCCCCGAAAACCGCGTCCCGGGGTCTCCTTCGAGCCTCAGCACGGCGTCGGGATTCTCCGGATTGGAGCCGAGGGTTCCCTCTCGCGACACGGTCGTCTCTTCGCCCGTCGTTTCCCGGACGGTCGTGAGGGCGACCGAACCCGTAGTCGTGGAGGGGGTCGTGGGTTCCGGACCGCTCGTCTCCTCGTCGTCCTGAGAGCAGGCCGCGAATGTCAGCGCGAGTATGACCATCAAGCAGACGCGGAGAAAAGTCATGGGTTTGAAGGCGACGGCATCAAATCGGGACCATTTTACCCCATGAGCTTCGACCTATTCCGGCCCGAGCCTGTTCCGCGCTCGAAGCAGGACTTTATCGAGCATCTCCGGGGTGAGCGTCCCGGTGAAAGTGTTCTGCTGCGACGGATGGTAGCAGCCGATGAGGAGCCTTCCGCCCGCTTCGAACTCGACGCCGTGTCCGAATTTCGGTTTTGGCCTGACGCCGCGCGCGCGGAGGGCCGCGTCCCACGCGAAGGCTCCGAGACAGACGACGACTTTGGCGGGGAGAAGTTCCAGCTCTCGCGCCGCGTACGGCAGACAGGCGTCGCGCTCGGTCGGGGCGGGTCTGTTCTTCGGAGGAGCGCATCGGACGGCGGCGGAGATCCAGGCTCCATCGAGCCTCAACCCATCATCCCGGCTCTTCGAGGTCGGGCGGTTGGAAAATCCCGTCCGGTGCAGCGCGGAGAAGAGGAAGTCCCCGGAGCGGTCGCCGGTGAAGAAACGCCCCGTGCGGTTCGCCCCGTGCGCCGCCGGAGCGAGCCCGAATATCACGACTTTCGCTTCCGGGTCTCCAAACCCCGGCGCCGGACGTCCCCAGTACTCTTCGTCTTTATACGCGGCTCGTTTTTCGCGGGCGACCTTCTCCCGCCACTCGACCAGCCGGGGACACCTCCGGCAGCGAATAATCTCCTCTTCGAGCGCCGCGAGGGTTTCCCCCGACTCCTGACTCCCCACTCCCGGTCTTACGCGCCGTAGCGGTTCAGTTTCAGGGCGTGGCCCATGAGGTAGCCCATGATCTCCTCCGCCGGAAAGGTCCCTAAAGAGCCGACCGCGCAAGCCCGCTCCCCGAACTTGCCTCCGGTCGGGAGCGTATACGCCGAGCGCAGCATGAACGGCACCCCGTGCCACGAATGGCTCTTCAGCTTCGATGGCGTTCCGTGGTCGCCGGTGACGGCGAGTACGTCCGGCTCCAGAGAAAGAATCTCCGGCAAAAGAGAGTCCACCTCCTCGATCACCGCGCATTTCCTCTCGAAATCCCCGTCCTCGCCCGCCGCGTCCGTCGGTTTTACGTGGACGAAGAAGAAGTCGTGCGAGCCCCAGGAGTTTTTTAGCGTCTCGAATTCGCCGGAGATGCCTTCGCCTTCTTTTTTGAGTTCCATTCCCGCGAGCCGCGCAAGCCCCTTGTACATCGGATAACCGGCGATGGCCGCGGCGTCGAGCTTATAGATCTCCTCGAAGGACGGCAGCGCGGGATGCATCCCGAAGCCGCGGAGCAGCACGGTGTTCGCCGGATGCTCGTCGGCAAGGATCTTGTTTGCTTTCTCGATAAACTCGTTGGCGAGCTCCGCGCTCTTCTCCGCCGAGCCGTCGCGCGCCGTGACCGGGAGCGGTTCGAGGCCCACCCTCTGCGGGTCCGTGTCCGAGAGTCCGCCCGAAAGCCCCTTCCCCCGAAACACGACGACCGCCCGATATTCTTTCTCGTGCGTGACGAAGACCTCAGCGCCGTCGAGAGAAACATCCTCGTTCAGAAGAGCGACCAGTTCCTCGCCCTTCTCGGACGGGATGCGTCCCGCGCGACGGTCGGATATCCTGCCGCTCCCGTCCAGCGTGGCGAAGTTTATTCTCGCGGCGAGGTCGTTTTCTCCGAGTTCGAAGCCGACTCCGAGTGCTGAAAGCACTCCGCGGCCGACGACGTATTCGAGCGGGTCGTATCCGAAGAGGCCGAGGTGTCCGGGACCGCTTCCGGGGCTCACGCCCGCGGCCACCGGGCGGCTCATTCCGAGGTCGCACTCCGAGGCCATCGCGTCGAGGTTCGGGGTGCTCGCGGCCTCCAGTTCGGTCTCGCCGCCTGGTTCCATCGGCAGTCCGCCGAGACCGTCGAGTATCAGAAGCAGGATCTTCGACTCCGTCTTCACGGAAAGTTCGCTCATGAGGTCTAAGTTCAACACGCCCTCCTCACTTTGGGGATCTCACAAGAGGCAGCTTACCCGATTTCGATCAAAAGGACGGATCGCTGAACTCTCTTCTGCTCTCAAAAGCGATAGCGGAGGAGCGATGAAGGTAGAGACCCTGGATCTTGACTTTCTCGGACGCGAGGAAGTTATAGCCTCGTACTTGCTGCTCGGCGACGACTCGGCGGCGCTCGCTCGTCGAGACGGGTCCGACAACGCGCCTGGATAGTTTGACGGAAGGCTTGAAGTAACACGGCGTGGAGAACTCCGACGCGCGGCAGGTCTTCCCGACCCACATCCACCTCGACCACGCCGGGGCTTCGGGACACCTCGCCGAACGCGACGTTTTATGTCCACGAGGTCGGATACCCGCACCTTGCCGACCCCTCGAAGCTCGTGAAGAGCGCGACCCGCATTTACGGGGATCGGATGGACGAGCTCCGGGGCGAGCCGCGCCCCGTCCCGGAAGAGCGGCTGAGGATCCTCGCCGGAGAGGGCGAGGAAATAGAAGCCGCCGGAGGGGCCCTCACCGCCCACGACCCGGATTCCGGCGCTCTCTTCGCCGGCGACGTGGCTGGCATCCGGCTCCCCGGCCGCTCGTGCGCGCGTCCTCCGACCCCGCCGCCCGAGATAGACATGGACGCCTGGAAGGGGAGCATTCAGACCATCCGCGACATCTCCCCGAAGACCCTGTGCCCGACCCACTTCGGGAGCTACGATGACGTGGAGCGTCACCTCAACGAACTCGAGCAGCGCCTTCAGGACTGGCTCCTCTTCGTCGAAGGCGCCGAACCAGAGGACACCGAACATTACGACCTCGCCGGAAGCTACGCTTTGCTCACCGACGGCATCATGCGCTACGTACAGAGACGGAAGAACAGGTAGTAGTGAAAAGGCAGTGAGTGGTGAATGGTATTTTTTCTACTCACTACTCACCACTCACCGCTTTTTATTTCAAAAGCGCCGAAGCCTCTTTCGCCGCCCACTGGATGAGTCCGACCAGATGTTGTCCTTCTTCGCGGATGTGGCGGGCTGTGGTGGAGACGCCTATAGCGCCCTCCACTTTGTTCTCTTTTCCCTCGACCGGCGCCGCCACGCAGCACAGGTTTGGAGCGAACTCCTCGAAGTCGGTGGCGAGTCCCACCATGCGGGCCTTGTTCAACTGGGCGTGAAGCATCGAGGGCCGGATGATGGTCCGCGGCGTGAAGGCTTCGAGTCCGCCGTGACCGTCTATGTAGTTGTCCACGTACTCGGATCCCATCCCGGCTAGAAGCACCTTGCCCAACGCGAGCGCGTGCGAGGCGCCGTGGAACCCTTGCACCACCCCCAGGGGAGGACTTCTCGGAGGAGCTTTGAGCTGGGTGACGGTCATCTCCCCGTCGGACAGCACCGCCGAGTAGGCGTGTCTCTGGGACCGGTTCGCCAGCGCCTCGACGACCGACTCTATCTTCGAGTCGAAGTCGCCGCGGGCGTGTTCGTGGAGGAGGGAGACCGTGCGGCCGATGCGGTAGCCTCCGCAGCGTGGGATCTTCTCGATGTATCCTTCGTCGGCGAGGATGTTGAGCAGGTAGTAACAGCTCGAAAGGCTCGTGTCTATCTCACTGGCGAGCTGCTTCGCCGATAAGTCCTCACCCCGTTCGCTGATGAGGTCCATGATCCTGAATATCCGCCTCACGCTCTTGAACTTGGGGCCATTGCTCGCCCCATTCGTCAGAGCATACGCAGGAAGTTTGTTCGAATGGTTCGATGGCATCAAGGATCACCCTTCATAAACGCTTCTTTCCCGAACTTGCCCATGCAGATTCTAAACACCTACCAGACTTAGAACCATTTCCCGACCTTTCAAGTTAATTTTCGCACATTGTTGGAAAAAGCGCACCCCATATCTTGTGCTTTATCGAGTAGCTTCTAAAGTGGGTTTTGCAATAAACGGCGCTTGCATAGGTGGCGAACCGCGTTTTATTGCGGGAGCGTCGGGAAAGGGGTGTGAGGATAGGGAAGGACTTCTGAAGGACCAGCTTGGAGAAGGGGAAAGTCGTCAGGAAGGAGGAAGCAAAGTAGTGGCACGAAGAAGTGTTACGAAGGCTCACAAGAAGATACAGGAGCTATCCTGGGAACCGACCTTTGTCGAGAAGGACCCTAAGTACAAGACGGACTACAAGCTCACCAAAGGTGGGCAAAAAGACGCGATGAAGCAGGTCATGCAGTCCTATTTCCCGATGCAGGAGGAGAAGGACCATCGCGTCTACGGCGCCATCGACGGCGCTATTCGCGGCAACATGTGGCGTCAGGTGCAGCCGCGATGGATGGAGTGGCAGAAGCTCTTCCTCTCCATCATCCCGTTCCCGGAGATATCGGCGGCGAGGGCGATGCCGCTGCTAACCGAGGCTTTGCCGAACCCGGAGATCCACAACGGCCTCGCCTTCCAGATGATCGACGAGGTAAGGCACTCGACGATCCAGATGAACCTCAAGCGCGAGTACATGCGCAACTACATCGACCCGGCGGGCTTCGATATCACGCAGAAGGCTTTCCACAACAACTACGCCGGGACCATCGGGCGTCAGTTCGGCGAGGGCTTCATAACCGGAGACGCGATCACCGCGTGCAACATCTACCTGCAGGTCGTGGCCGAGACGGCGTTCACGAACACCCTGTTCGTGGCGATGCCCTCCGAGGCCGCCGCGAACGGCGACTATCTGCTGCCGACGGTGTTCCTCTCGGTGCAGTCGGACGAGTCGCGCCACATGAACAACGGCTACGGCACCTTGCTAATGGCGCTGGAGCACGATGAGAACAAGGACCTTCTCGAGCGCGACCTGCGCTACGCCTGGTGGAACAACCACGCGGTCGTGGACGCCGCCATCGGCGTGTTCATCGACTACGGCACGAAGGACCGGCGCAAGGACCGCGAGAGCTACGCCGAGCAGTGGCGTCGCTGGGTATACGACGACTACTATCGCAGCTACCTCGTGCCGCTGGAGAAGTACGGGCTGACGATCCCCCACGACCTCGTCGAAGAGGCGTGGAACCGGATCTGGAACAAGGACTACGTCCACCATACGGCCCAGTTCTTCGCCACCGGCTGGTTCGCCAACTACTGGCGCATCGACCCGATGACCGAGGAAGACTTCGAGTGGTTCGAGCACAAGTATCCCGGCTGGTACAGCAAGTTCGGCAAGTGGTGGGAACACTACCAGACGCTCTCCGAGCCTAACGGCCACAAGCCGATAGCGTTCGAGGACACCGGCTACGTGTATCCGTGCCGTTGCTGGACCTGCATGGTGCCGGCCATGATCCGCGAAGACACAGTCCTCGACTACGTCGACGGCGAGTGGCGGACCTACTGCTCGGAGACCTGCCACTGGACGGACAAGGTCGCTTTCCGCGAGGAGTACCACGGTCGCCCGACGCCCGCCATGGGCCGGCTCACCGGCACGCGCGAGTGGGAGACCCTGTACCACGGCTGGGATCTGGAAGACGTGTTCAAGGACCTCGGCTACGTCCGCAACGACGGCAATACCCTCGTCCCGCAGCCGCACGTGCAGTTCGACCAGTCGAAGATGTGGACGCTGGACAACGTGCGGGGCATCGAATTCGCAAGCCCGAGGGTGCTCATCAACGAGATGTCCGACGACGAGCGCGAGAAGTGGTACGAAGACTACAAGAAGGGCTTCGCCATCAAGGAGTCCCTCTAGCAGTCCGCCAATGGCCTGATCAGCCAAAGCAAAGCGTCAGATCAAAGGAGGAGCGGTCGAATCTCCGGCCGCTCCTCTCTTTTGCCCAATATTCCAACCTTCTTGGAAAGATAGGAGCCGCCGAACCCGTTCCGATAATTTTGGAAATATAACCATATAGGAACATATTGACTAAGCGTACTATGGTCTATAGGATCACTCATTACCGAAGGGGATCGAGGAATTACAACTAAAGGGCGAAGAGTTAAGGGGCTGAGCATGGGAAAGAAGCACAAGGTTTACTTCGAGCCGGTTGGGATCGAGATCGAGGTCGACGAGGACGAGACGATCCTCGACGCGGCGTTCAAGCACGGCGTGATGCTGATGCACGGCTGCAAGGAGGGCCAGTGTTCGGCGTGCAAGTCCTTCCTTCTGGATGGCGACCTGGAGATGGACCGGTGGTCCACCTTCGCGCTCAACGAGTTCGAGGAGGAGGAAGGGTACGTGCTTCTGTGCCGCTCCCACGTATACAGCGACGCGGAGGTAGAGCTTCTCAGCTTCCGCGAGGAGATGCTCAACACGGGCGTTCCGTTGCAGCTCGTATACGCGGAGGTCGAGGAGATCGAGGCGTTGACCCACGACATAAAGCGGCTCGTCCTCAAGCTCGTCGACCCGCCGGAGATGAACTTCCTCCCCGGCCAGTACGCCGAGCTGTACATCCCCGGCGCCGAGACGCACCGGGCGTACTCGATGGCGAACACGCCGACGAGCGACGAGCGGGCGGAGTTCATCATAAAAATCTATCCAGGCGGAAAGTTCTCGGGGCTTCTCGACGGCGAGCTGAAAGTCGGGGACAACATGAAGATGAAGGTGCCGTTCGGGGTCTTCACGCTAAGGGAGAAGTCCGAGGGGGACATCGTCATGGTCGGGGGCGGCTCGGGGATGGCGCCCATATGGTCGATCCTCACCCACATGGCCGAGAAGGGCATCGAGCGCAAGGCCACCTATTACTACGGAGCGAGGACGAAAAAAGACCTCTTCTTCCTCGAAGAGGCGAAGGAGATGGAAGAAAAGATGCCGAACTTCAAGTTCGTCCCGGCGCTTTCGGAGCCCGAGGACGATGATGAGTGGGACGGCGAGGCCGGCCTCATCACGGAAGTGGTCGAGCGGCTGGAAGGGGATCTGTCCGGGACCGAAGCGTATCTCGCGGGACCGCCGCCCATGATCGACGCGGCCATCCCGGTGCTCGAACGCAAAGGCGTGGAAGAGGAGAGCATCTTCTTCGACAAGTTCACCATCACGGCGGAGGTGGAAGAGGGAGACGAGATGGAAGAAGAGAGCGGGCCGGATTTTCCCGGAAGGGCCGGATGAGAAGTACGGGGAGTAGGGAGTGGGGAGTGGGGAGTAGGGAAAAGAAAAACCACTCCCTACTCCCTAAACGAGCGAAGCGAGTGACTCCCCACTCCCTGTATTTCGTGAAAGGGGTGGTGCCTTTGTCCGGGTGAATGGAGATGTGTGGGGAACTTTACGAGATCGAGGCAACGATACAGGGAAAGGAGGTTGCCTCTCTGTGAGTGAAGAAAGAGCAATCACCGAAGGAGTAGGCAGAGGGACGAGGAGCATACCCGCGATCCGGCTGACGGACGCCGAGGCGGGGGCGGCGGAGTTCGCCGGCTCCGACAGCCGGGCGTATAACTACTACACGCCCCAGAAGCGTCGCGCCAGCAAGTACGAGGATGTGACCGTTGACGTGCAGCCCGACCCAGAGCGGTATCTGTCGCAGAACTGGGT
>JBOHBL010000173.1:0-4067 GCA_050698295.1 Rubrobacteraceae bacterium
GCCTCATCGTCGGCAGGAACGCCGACACGGTGGCCGGCTTCAACAACGTAGTCACCCTCTCGCCGCCGTTGAATGTAACGAGCGAGGATCTCGACTTTATCGCCGACACGCTCAAAGAGAGTGTCGAGGCTCTGTAATCGCGATCGGCGAGCCAGAGAGTGTCCAGCCATGAAGATAAGATGCTGCTCCTTGCTCGTCAAGGAGCAGCTTGCTCATGTCCGTTCGAAGGACCCGCGCCACCGCCTGGACCCCGACCGCCGACGTGTTCGCCAGGGGCGGGGACCTGGTGATCCGGGTC
Source organism: Rubrobacteraceae bacterium (assembly GCA_050698295.1). Lineage (GTDB taxonomy): Bacteria > Actinomycetota > Rubrobacteria > Rubrobacterales > Rubrobacteraceae > JACCWD01. The sequence continues at coordinate 299 of JBOHBL010000173.1, forward strand.
TCGCTCTCGGGGATGCGCCGGCGGGCGCTCCAGCGAAACCCCGCCGCATCGAAGTGAAGGGCAGGGAGTAGTATTTGTTTTCCCTACTCCCCGTATTAAAGAAACCCGTTCTCTTGGAGCCAACGCTCGGCGACGGCTTCGGGGGTCTCTCCCTCGACGTCCACCGCGTAGTTCAACCTGCGCAGCGTCTCGGTGTCTAGCTTCTCCGAGATGGGGGTGAAGATCTCCAGGAGTTGCGGGTAGTTGTCGAGCGTCTCCCGTCGCATGGTGAGCGACGGGTTGTAGACCGCGAAAAACTCCTCGTCGTCCTCGATGAGTAGCAGGTCCAGCTCCTGGATAAAGCCGCTGGTCGTGAACACCACGCCGAAGTTGCAGATCTCCCCCTCGTCCACGGCCCCGTAGACCGCTTCGGGGGATACTATGATGAGGTTCTCCTCCGGGAACCGGAACCCGTATGCCCGCTCCAGCCCCGGCAGCCCGTCGAAACGGGTGCGGAAGTCGTCTTCGTTCCCGAAACACAACGTCGCCTCCTCGGGGCGGTCCTCGATCAGGCGTCCCAGATCCGAGATGGTCTCGACGCCGAGTTCCCGGCGGTTCTCCTCGTTCTGGGCTACGGCGTAGGTATCGTTGCCCGGAGCGGGTTCGAGCCACCTGATGCCGTTCTCTTCGAGGTCTTGCTCGGCGACGACCTCGTACTGCCTCCGGGGGTCGGAGATAAAGCTGGTCTCGTCAAGGAACACCAGCCAGCCCGTGGCCGTGTACTCCCAGTACATGTCTATCTCGCTGGAAAGGAGCGACTGGCGCACCTCCTCGTTGCCGCCGACGCCGGTTCGGTCTCTGACCGTGGCGTTGGCGGCCTCCAGCGCCCGGATGGTGATGTGGCCCAGAACCTCCTGCTCGGTGAAGCCCTCGCCCCCGACGGTGAACTGCGCGTCCCTCTGCGTGCCGCTCAACCGGAACTGATGGTCGGCGATGCTTCCTCCCCCGGCGTCTCCGCCACCGCAACCCGCGACGATGACGGCGGCGAGGACGAGCAGGAAGACGGCTCCGCGCGCCGGGCTCATCGCCCCTCCACGCCGGGCTCTCCGATGTCGGATCGCCTGTCGCGGCCCGGCTCGGCCGTGAACGCCTGGCCCGGCGCCGGCTCGCCCGCGGGCGACGCTCCCCTCGCGCGGTCGGCGGCTTCGGCCTCTCCTCTCCCGACCTCTCTCCCTTGCCGGCCTCCCCCGCGGGCTTCGTCGGAGAGATGTTTATAGAAGGCCACGCACATGAGGACCATGATGAACGCGAACGGCACCCCGGTCAGGACGGAGGCCGACTGTAGCGCGCCGAGTCCGCCGGCGACGAGCAGGATGCCCGCGATCGCCGCCATCGCCAGGCCCCACGAGAGCTTGATCCACCGCTTCGGCTCCCGGGGGCCGCCGGTGGACATGCTGCCCAGCACGACGGTCCCCGCGTCCGCGCCGGCGACGAAGAAGATCCAGAGCACGAGAAGCGTCAGGATCGACATGGGCAGGACCAGCGGGAACTGGTCGAGGAAGACGAACATCCCGCTCGCCGGGTCGCTGACCACCCTTTCGGCTATCCCGCCGCCCTGCGTCCGGTCGAGATGGACGGCCGCCCCCCCGAACACGGCCACCCACACGAAGGTGACCACGCTCGGGCCGAGGACGGTTCCCAGGACGAACTCCCGGATGGTCCGCCCGCGCGAGATGCGGGCGATGAACAGGCCCACGTAAGGGCACCAGGCGATCCACCACGACCAGTAGAACACGGTCCAGCTTCCGAGCCAGGCGTTGTCCTGGTCGAAGGACTCCACCCTCATGCTCATGGGGACGAGGCCGCCGAAATAGTCGCCGACCCCCTGGGTCAAAGCGCCGAGCTGGGTGGCTGTGGGGCCTATGACGAGGAAGATCACGAGCAAGACGGCGGCCACGTACATGCTGGTCTGGCTCAGGTAGTTGATCCCCTTCTCGACCGCCGTGGAGGCCGAGATCATGAACGCGACCGTGGTGAGGCCGATGACGACGAGCTGCGCGACCACCCCGGTCGGGGTGCCGAAGGTCTCGCCGAGCCCGGAGGTGAGCTGGAGCCCGGCCTGCCCCAGAGCGACGGCGACGCCGAACAGGACCGCGATGACGGCGAAGATATCTATGGTCTTCCCGACCGATCCGTCCACGCGGTCGCCGAACAGCGGCCTGAAGACCGGGCTGATGAGGCCCGGCTCGTCCCTGCGAAAGCTGAAGTACCCCACCACGAGCCCGACGATGGCGTACATCGCCCACGGGTGCAGCGCCCAGTGGAAGTAGGTGTACTGGATCCCCACCTGGGCGGCCTCCACCGTGCCGGGCCGCGCCAGGTCGAAGGGCGGGTTGCTGTAGTGCGCGAGGGGCTCGGCCACGCCCCAGAAGATGAGGGCGGGCCCCATCCCCGCCTGGAACAACATGGCGAACCACGCGAAGCGGCTGAACTCGGGGCTCTCGCCGTCCTTGCCGAGCCGGAACTTGCCGTAACGACTGAGGGCCAGGACGACCACGAAGACCAGGAAGAAGTTCCCCGCCAACAGGTAGAACCAGCCCAGGTTCGAGACGACCCAATCGAAGATCGTCTGCGTCACGGCGCCGAAGCTGCTCGGTGAGATCACACCCCACAAAATGAACGCCAGCGCAAACGCCGCCGAGACCCAGAACACGACTCCGACCTCGGACCTATCCCTGTGCATCCCCCGCACCCCTCATTATTTGCCCCTCCCGACCATCCGGCCAGGAACGTCGGTCGAGGACATACTACAAGCTCCCAACCGCCACCGCCACACCGGAAAACGTGAACGATCGTTGAGGAGGAGTGGAGGAATCGAGGAGATGGAGGAGTCGGGAAAAACAACTACTACTCCTCCACCTCCTCTAAAAAGGCGAAACCGCCCGCGAAGCGACCTACTCGTAATATTCAGGCGCTTTCTTGAGCGCGTTGAACTTCTCCAGGTCGTGGCCGTAGCCCATCGTCGCGTCGTACTTCTTCGACTTCTGCTTTATGTCGTACATCGAGTTGAAGTACGCGACCGTGTCGTAGACGATGCCCGAAAGCACCCACTCTTTTATGTTCCTCTCCAGATACACGGCGTCCGAGGTGAAGATGAAGGCGCCGGAGTGTTCGGTGTGGGCGACCATCCCGATGAGTCCGGGGGTATGTCCGGGCCAGTGGTGGAGGTGGAGGTCCGGGGCGAGTTCTAGGTGAGGACCGACCATCAACTCGTAGTTGAGGTTCGGCATGTCGAAGTCATTCTTGACGTAGGCTCCGGCGAAGTCTTCGGGGCCGGTGTGCGTGACTTTGAGCGCGTGGGCGAACTCGTCGTTGTGGACGATGACGCCCCGGCTTCCGGCCTTCGTGCCGCGGAAAAAGTCCAGGCAGCCGCAGTGATCGAGGTGGAGGTGCGATATCACGACGATGTCGATGTCGCTCATCTTGAGGTTGAGCTTCTCGAGCTGGTTCGGCAAAACCTGGTCATCCGTCGCGCTGTACGGGAAAACGGGCCGCAGCGCCTCGGGCCAGCGGCTGTCCCATTCAGGATGGCACGTCCCGTCGAAGAGGACGTAGCCGAGATCCGGATGCTCGATGAGAACGGTATACGTCGGGACCGTCACCCACTGATTATCCGGGTTCTTGTCGCCCACCGTCGCCGGGGTGGGGTTCAAAACCAGCCACATCAAGTCGAGGTCGAGAGTCCCGTTGTCGAGTACGTAAAGTTTCATTGGTTGCTCCCTTCGGTCGC
>JBOHBL010000174.1:0-4045 GCA_050698295.1 Rubrobacteraceae bacterium
CCGGATGCGAGGCGGATACCCGGCATGATCCGCGCCGAGGACGTCGATGGCGATTCGGACGCCTCTGTCCCACTTGTCCTTGTGGTACGCGATGTCCGGCGCGGCATACGTGTACGACCCGTCGCCCTTCACGAGAACCCGGTCCCTGTCGTCGCCGAGTTCGGAAGAGGCGAGCCAGAGCGCGCCTTCATTTTCATAAGCGTGTCCGCCGCGCTTCAGTTCCTCGATGGTCGTCTCGATGACGCCGGACTCGTACAGACTCGTCTCGTTGAAATACTCGTCGAAGCGGACGCGCACGCGGGCCAAAGTCCCCTTGATATCCTCCATGCACCAAAGCGACGCGAAACGTCCGATCTCCCCCAGCGCCTCCTCCCTCTCCATTTCGAGGAACTTCTCGCCGTGTTCTTCGGCGAGATCCCGGGCGATCTCCTCCGTGTATTCGCCTTTGTAGAGGCTGTCCGGGTCCTCGACGAGCCATTCTCGGTCGAAGAGTTCGGCGTAGCGGACTGCTACCGACTCGCCGAAAAGACGGATCTGGTTCCCACCGTCGTTGAAATAGTACTCGCGTGAAACCCTCCTTCCGGCGGCCTCCATGATTCGGGCGAGAGAATCGCCGTAAGCGGCGTGACGCCCATGCGAGACCAGCAACGGCCCCGTCGGGTTCGCGCTGACGAACTCGATTTGCACGGGATCGCCGGAAGGTTCATCGCGCCCGTATTTTTCTCCATCCCGGACGAGGGCTTCGATCTCCTCCCACACCGCCTCCGGCGAGAGTCGAAAGTTGATGAACCCGGGACCGGCCACTTCGGCGCTCGCAATGAACGGAGCCTTTATCCCTTCGGCGAGCATCCCGGCGATTTCTCTCGGGTTCCTTTTGAACACCTTCGCGTTGGCGAGCGCGACGTTCGTGGCGAAATCTCCGTGACTCGGGTCGTTCGGACGCTCGACGTGAACGCCGTCGAGTTCGACACCGAAAGCGTCTCTTGCCGCCGAGCGCACTTCGTCGGCTATCCGGTCTTCGAAGCTCATCCCTCTTCCCGTCCCAAAAGCTCGTTCATCAACTTCTCGTTCTCATTGGCTACCTTCTTCGTTTCTTCCTCTTTTCGCTCGAACTTCACGTCGAAAACGTCACCGGGAGAAGCGTCTTCCGGCAATATCTCCCGCGGCGCGTCGAAAGTCTTCCTGCCGTCCGGGTAGAGCAGAAGCACGGCCCAGCCGTTATCCTCGAACCTGTCGATCTGTACGCGCACGAGTATAGATTAGCATTTCAGCGAGCTTCGCCGTCCGGTTCTTGCTGACCAGCTGGGCGAAGCCCCACTCACCAGTGATACTTTTCTCCACGCGATATTTTGGCCGCCCGATACAGTTGCTCCAGCAAGACGACGCGAGCCAGCGAGTGCGGAAGCGTCATCTCTCCGAACGATATCGCTTCGTCGGAGCGTTCGAGGATTTTCTTTTCCAGACCGAGCGGTCCTCCGAGGATAAAGGCGACGTGACTGTTTCCCGAGACTCCAGATTGTTCGAGCTTCGCGGCGAACTCCTCGGACGACAGTCGGCGCCCGGTCTCGCGGTCGAGGGAAACCGTGTACGCTCCGGGCGGGATTTTCTTCGAGAGGCGTTCGGCCTCCGCGTCGAGGACTTCGTCGCGAGACAGACGGTTCATGTCCGCCTCGGGGACTTCGATGACTTCGACTTTGAAGTAGCGTCGGAGGCGTTTGAGGTAGTCTTCGCAAGCCTCATCGGCCCAGCCTCTCAGCTTTCCGACGGCGACGATGGTGGCGCGACGGATCACGCTCCGAAAAGCCGCGCCTCGTTGGCGTTCGCGCGTCCTTCCGCGAGCGGCTCCCCCACCTCGATCCAGGGCGTCGGACGCCGCGCCATCGCCGCCCGCACCCGAATACCGTCGAAACCTCCGGCTCGAAGGACACGCTTCACCGTCCCGGAGGCCCGCGCGGGCGAGTTGTTTTTCTCCGAGAGGTGAGCCAGGACCACGTCCTTGAGTCCATGCCGCGCGAGAGCGAGGACCGTGTCGGCTGCCTGTCGATTGGAGAGGTGCCCGGTCGGAGAAGCGATGCGGCGTTTGAGGCGGATCGGATACGGACCTCCCCGCAGCCAGTCCTCGTCGTGGTTCGCTTCGATCACGACCGCGTCCGCGCCCAGTAACGCTCCGAGGACGCCCGCGCCGACCTCTCCGAGGTCCGTCGCCGTCGCAACTGCGAAACCATCCCGCTCCAACCGGACTCCACATGTCGGAGCGTCGTGCGGCACCGCAAAGAAACGAGCCTCGACACCGCTGAGGAGGAACCGTTCTCCGGTCTCGACTACCTCCGCTCCGAAACGCTCTCCGACGCCGGACGCGGAAAGGACGCGCACTCCGCATTCACGCATGAGGGAAGGAATGCCGGAGGCATGGTCCGAGTGTCCGTGGGTCAAGAGGACGGCCTCCACGTCGTTCAGGGAACGCCCGATGGTGGCGAGGAGGTTCTCTATCGCGCGGCATGGGAGCCCGGCGTCGATGAGGAGCCCGCCGTCGTCTGACTCAACGTAGGTCGCGTTGCCGGAGCTTCCGCTCGACAGCACGGCGAGCCTCAAGCTATCTCCGAAAACAAAGAAGGATCTCCCATGATTCGGGAGATCTTAGCACGACGAATCGGGACGAACCGTTTTCTACGCCACGTTCCCTTCGACGAGTTCGCCCTGGACTATGATTCGTTCGGAGTAGTCAGGGAGGGTGCAGGTCTGGAGCGAGATGATGGACGCTCCTTCCACCGGATTCATAACCTCGACGTTGCCCGGTCCGACGGTGACCTGGTCGAATACGCGGTAGACGTAGCGCCCTCCGGCGGAGTCTTCGAGGATGATCTCATCGCCCGATGCGAGTTGCGGCACGTCGTAGAAAATTTGCCACGATCCGGTCCCCTCGTAGCCGATCCTGTGTCCGGCGATAAAGGTGTTGGCTCCTTGCTGCCACGGGAAGCCCGTGGCGGGATGATGCACGGTCGAAGCCGTGAGGTTCTCCTCGGAGATCTCGTTGAAGACCGGCACGTCGGTGAGCCCAAGCCTGGGCACCGTCAGATACATCGTCTTGTCCTCGGGGCCGCCGGGGTCGCGCCCGAAATTGAACGGCTTGACCGAGGGAATAGCGCCCGTCGAAGAGTCGGAGGAGACGAAAAGCTCGGACGTCGCGGGCGTGTAATCCTCGGCGGCGGGATCCCTCCAGTCCCTCGACTCCGGCGCGCCTCTTTCCAGATCCTCCTCCGAAAGCACGTCCTCGGGCAGGATGGACTCGACAACCTCTCCACCGGAACCGCCATCTTCGGAACCACCGTTCTCGGAGTCGCCACTCTCGGAGTCGCCGTTTTCGGATTTGCCCTCGGACATCCTCTCCGCTTTCTCGGCGGCCGTTTCGTTTTGTTGGGCGCCGGAGCTTTGGCCGTGCTCCCCGGAGGGCGCATCCTGTCCTCCAGCGCAGGAGGCGAGGACGAAGACGGAGAAAAGGAGCAGGGCGGCCGCCCTGCTCCTGATGTTTTCGGGTGTCAACGGCAAGCTCTAGCCCTTGAGCGGCTGTCCGCCGGTGTCCATCATCACGCCCATTCCGAGGAACGGCGCGACGGCGGCGAGGACCTCGTCCTGCGTGAGCGCGGCGGGGAACGCCTCGTTGGCCGGCGGGACGACGCCCAGAAGGTTGTTGACGGCCACGACGTGCTGGCCCTCTACCGCCGCGATGCTGCCGGCCGCGGCGAGAACGTCGGGGCTCTGGATCAGCACCCCGGCGCCCAGGTAGGCGCCCACTCCGACGGGCTCGAAAGTCCCCGCCAGCCCGACGATCGAAGACTCGCTCGAGAAGGCGTCCGCCGGGAAAGTGAACTCGGGCTTCTCCACCGGGGTGCCGCCGGCCTCAGTGATCAGGCCGATCAAAGCCTCCACGTGCTGGTTCTCGTGGTCGCCTATCGCGGTTATGTACGTCAGGGCGGGCTCGGAGAGTACTCCGGAACCAACCGCTATCTGGTAGAACTCGGCCTCGAGGAACTCGAGGGTGAGCGCG
>JBOHBL010000175.1:0-2793 GCA_050698295.1 Rubrobacteraceae bacterium
TCACCAGACACAAACCTTTTTCCCTGCCGAACGACGGTCCACGATAGACGCCCTTTCCCCCACGCTCATGACCTGCCATCAGCCCTTCAAGCAACTACTCTACCAAAAGGCAAGGCTTCCTGCTCCCGCCGCGCCGATCGGCGGAAGCGTACCCTCACCGCTTCGGCGAGTCCTTTGTGTAGAATGGACATTTGTATGGACGAAATCCATGCGGATAAGGGGAAGAGCCACAGAGAGGAGAAGACCATGTTCGACTACGGCCTGACCCGCCCATGACTTATCCGAGGACCTTTTCGCACATCGGCCTCTCCGTGAACGATCTGGACCGGGCCATCGCCTTCTACACGGAGGTGCTCGGCTGCTACCACCTCCTGGGGCCTTTGAACTTCGATGAGGAAAGGGACCGGGAGGATCCCATCGGTCAGACGCTGATCGAGGTTTTCGGTGAAGGGTGGCGCAGCGTCAGGATCGCCCGCCTTGCGACCTCCGACTCTGTAGGCATCGAGCTCTTCGAGTTCGAGGACGCCGGGCGGCGGGACGATCCCGGTCACTACCGCAAGGCCGGCGTCTTCCACTTCAGCGTGCAGGACCCGGACATCGAAGGGCTGGCGAAGAGGATCGTCGAGCACGGGGGCAAGCAACGGATGCCGGTGCGCGAGTTTTATCCGGGCGAGAAGCCGTTCAAGCTGGTCTACTGCGAGGACCCCTTCGGCAACCTCATCGAGATCGACACCCACAGCTTCGAGGCGACCTACTCGCATATTTCTTTCCGGCAAGAGCCTTTATCGTAGCCGCCGTGGCCGGGGAAGGTTCGAGGGGGACGGAGGAACCCGCCTGAGTCGAAAGGACGATAGCATGGAAGATACGAGTAAAGCTCTGGATTGGAATGTGGAGACCTTCCGCCTGGATGGGAAGGTGGCCGCCGTTACCGGCGCGGGTCAGGGTCTGGGCCGCGCCTTCTCCCTGGCGCTGGCAAGGGCCGGCGCACAGGTCGTCCTCCTCGACATCGCAAGGGAGAACATCGAGGAGGTAGCCCGAGAGATCGAAGCCGTGGGCAGCCGGGCCTGGTCCGAGGTGTGCGACGTGACCGACAGGGGACAGGTTGCCGAGGCGCTCTCTTCCCCGGAGCGCCTCGATGTGTTGGTCAACAACGCGGGGACCAACATAACCCAACCTTTCCTCGAAGTCTCCGAGGAGAACCTCCACAAGATGCTCTCGCTGAACGTCAAGGGGTACTTCCTCGTCGCCCAGGCGGCGGCGAGGCGCATGGTCGAATCGGGCGAGGGGGGTTCGATCGTGAACGTCACCTCCCAGATGGGCCACGTCGGCGCTCCGATCCGCACCGTCTACTGCACCACCAAGCACGCCATCGAAGGGCTGACCAGGGCGATGGCGATCGAGCTCGCGCCGCGCGGCGTGAGGGTCAACTCCCTGGCCCCTACCTTCGTAGATACGCCGTTGACGAAGCCCATGTTCGAGGACGAGGAATTCCTGAACGACACGCTCTCGCGCATACCTATGGGCCGTCTGGGACGCCTCCAGGACGTGATGGGAGCCGTGGTTTTTCTGGCGTCACCCGCGGCGGCGATGGTCACCGGGGCGAGTTTGTTGGTAGACGGAGGCTGGACCGCCCGGTAGAAGAGAACAAAGCCATCGTCCGTGATTACTTCGAGGCATTCGCCAACCTGGATAGACGAGCACATCGCCCCGGACTTCGTTCGTCACGACCCGGGCCTTCCGTTCGAGACGCCTGGCCCGGAAGGTGTGAGGCACCTCAACACCGTACTTCTCACGGCTTTCCCGGACTTGCGCCCCGACATCGGAGACGTGATCGCTGAAGAGGGCAAGGTACTGGCGCGCTTGACCATACGCGCCACAGTGGAGGTCGGCGTACTGGACCTTTTCCGCATCGCTGGCGGGAAAATCGCGGAACATTGGGCGATGATAGACAACCTGGGCATGATGCGGCAGCCAGGCGTCATCTCCACGTAGGAAGACCCGAAGATGCTGGTCCCATGTAGATTGCCCCGCCCATTACCCGTCTGACAGCGGCATTCACAAAGGTTGAGCTGCAAGAGACCTCGCCTGCGGCAGGTTCCCTCATTCATCGGCGGGACTCGCTCTCGCGGATAATCCGGGCTAATCTTCGATCAAGGCAGGCTCCGGCACGATGGTGGATTTGACGCTTCGCATGGCGAGCGCGCTCTCGACGGCCTCGCCGATGCCCTCCTCGGTGAACGGGAAGCGGGTCTGCATCTCCGACCACGGATAGAGATCCCGCGCCCGGTCGAGCATCGCGATGCCGAGCGGGATGTCGTTGGCCGTGAACGCCCAGCTTCCGAGCACGTTCACATCCTTCGTGCATATGCGATGCCAGTTCGTCTCGATGGAACCCGCATCCGTGAACTGCCCCATCTCCACATACGTCCCGCCGTCCCGAAGCATCTCGATGCCTTCCGGTCCGGCGGATGGATGCCCCGAACAGTCCATCACGAGATCGGCTCCGAAGGGAGGGACGAGTTCCCTCACGGCCTCGATGCGCGACTTGGGCGTTTCATAATCTTCCAGTGAAATCGTCGCCTCCGCGCCGAAGCGCCGGCACAGCGCGAGGCGGGGCTTCTCGGGAGCTCCGACGACGATGACGCGGCCCGCCCCCATTTCCTGTGCGGCGGCGACGGCGAGAACCCCGATCGGTCCGGAGCCTTGAATTACGACGGTGTCGCCCACTCGAAATCCGCCTATGCGCTGTGCGCGGGAGAAGGCCCGGACGCACGAGGTGAGCGGCTCGGAGAG
>JBOHBL010000176.1:0-3180 GCA_050698295.1 Rubrobacteraceae bacterium
TTGCTGGCGGGCCACTTCCTCAGACGCTCTGAGACCGAAGAGTTCGTTCCGCTGCGGCGTTCGGCGAACATGGACCCCCTCACCTCGCTCAACAACCAGAGCTACTTCCGGCGGGCGGCTTCGCGCCGGCTGGCTCAGGCCAGGATCTACGGCATGCCGCTCTCTCTGGCGATGCTCGACCTCGACGATTTCAAGGCGTACAACGACGTCTTCGGACACGAGGCGGGCAACTCCATGCTCCGGTTCGTCGCGGACGTCCTCAAACGCTCGTTTCGGGCGGATGACATCGTGGCCCGCTACGGCGGCGAGGAGTTCGTCGTCCTGCTCAACACCGGCCAACCCAACGCCGCGGCGGTTCTTGAGAGGATCCGGGAGAGGGTCGAAACCATGAGCTCGCCCGAGAACAACGATCTGACGAAGCGGCGGGTGACCGTCTCCATCGGGCTCGCGAAGCTCTCGGGAGAGACGCGCTCGGTCGAAGACCTCATAGAAGCCGCCGACAGAGCATTGTACGTCGCCAAGAGCAGCGGCAAGAACCGCGTGGTAACATCCGACCAGGCAGCTTGAGCGAGACGGTCGCCACACGACAGGGGAATGCGAAAACGTGATCCAGGCTCCACTCTCTGAGCTACGCTATCCTTTCCCATCCGCCATAAACGAGGACGCGAAAGAGATCCACGTCGAGTCCGTCGAATGGGCCAGGCGCCTCGGTCTGGTCACGACGGCGGAAGCCTACGAGAAGGCTCTGGAGGGGCGCCTCGGATGGCTCGCGGGCTACTTCCACCCCACGGCCGGTCGCGAGAAGCTGAGGCTCATCTCCGACTGGTGCGCCTGGATGTTCCTCCGCGACGACCTCGTGGACGACGCGAACTTCTTTCGCCACCCCGAACGCCTGGCGTCCCTCGACACCCGATTCCTCGACATCCTCCGCGGCGCCGACCCCGCGAAAGAGGACTACGCCCTCTCGGCGGCGATAGCGAACCTGAGAGAACGGCTCCGTCCGGAGGTCCCGGCGGCGCTTTGGATGCGGCGTTTTATCCGGTCGGTTAAGGAGCACTTCGACTCCACGCTCTGGGAGTCCATAAACCGGGCGCGAGGCATCGTGCCCGACCTCGCGACCTACAACAGGATGCGCCCCATAACCGGCGGCATGGACGTGGACACGAACTTCATCGAAATAGCCACCGGCATCTACCTCCCGCCGGAGGTCCACGGACACCGCGTCGTGAGCTCCATGACCCGCATATCCAGCCTCTCCATCTGCTGGATGAACGACCTGTTCTCCCTCCAGAAAGAGCTCGCCCGAGGCGATGTCCACAACATCGTCCTCATCATCCAAAACCAGGAAGGGCTGACCCTCGACGAAGCCATAAAAAAGGCCGTCGAGATGAACGAAGACGAAGTCCGCTCGTTCTTGGAGCTGGAAAAAGAGTTGCCCTCCTTCGGACCCGCCATAGACGGCGACCTCCAAAAGTACGTCTCGATCCTGAAAACCAGGATGAGCGGCAACCTCGATTGGTCGATGGAGTCGGCCCGTTACAAAACTTTCACCACTGAGGGGCGTTTTTGATGAGGCGTTCGGCGGAAGGTCCGTCGATTGGTTTCGAGAAGAGAAAGCCCTGTCCGTAGTCGCAGCCCATTTTGCGAAGGCGGTCCAGTTGCTTCCGGGTCTCCACGCCCTCGGCGATCACGTCCAGGCCCAGGTTGTGCGCGAGGGTGACGATGGTCTGGACGATCTCGTTGTCGTCCCCGCCGAAGTCCATCCTCCCGATAAAGACCCGGTCCACTTTCAAGGCGTCTATGGGGAGGTTGTGGAGGACCGAGAGCGAGGAGTAGCCGGTGCCGAAGTCGTCTATGTGGACCTGGATGTCGAGGTTTCTGAGGTTCACGAGGGTGGTGGCGGCGTGTTCGGCGTTACGCATGATCGCGCTTTCGGTTATCTCCAGCTTCAGCGAGCGCGGGTCGAGGGAGGCCTCTTCGAGAATCTTCCGCGTCTGCTCGAAGAGGTCGGGGCGGGCGAGCTGGTTTCGGGAGAGGTTGACGTTGACCGTCAGCGGCAGTTGTCCGGGAAAGCGCCTCTGCCAGAGGGAGATCTGGTGACACGACTCGCGCAGCACGAAGAACTCCAGCGGGACGACGAGCCCCGTCTCCTCGGCGACGGGGATGAACTCCGCCGGATAGACGAGGCCGCGCTCGGGATGCCGCCACCTAACCAGCGACTCGAAGCCGACTATCCTGCCCGTCTTCAGCGAGATTATCGGCTGGTAGTGGACGACGAACTCCTCCCGCTCCATCGCCCGCCTGAGCTCGGTTTCGAGCCGGAAAAGGGCGACGGCGCGCGAGTGCATCGTCCGCTCGAAGACGCCTTTGCGCGAACGCCCCATCGCCTTCGCCCGGTACATCGCGGTGTCGGCGTCGCGCAGGAGGTCTTCGGGCCGCTCGTACTCGCGGTTGCCCACCACGATACCGATGCTCGCCGTCGTGAACAGCTCGTAGCCGTTGGCGACGAACGGGTCCTCGAGCTCTTCGAGGAGCCTGTCGGCGACCTGCTCGGCCTCCTCGACGCCGGAGACGGCTTCGATCAGGACGGTGAACTCGTCGCCGCCTAAGCGAGCGATGACGTCCTGGGGGCGCAAAGAGTCCCTGAGCCTCTCGCTCACCGCGACGAGGAGGGTGTCTCCCATCGCGTGTCCCAGCGAATCGTTGACCACCTTGAAGTTGTCCAGGTCTATAAAGAGAACGGCGAAGCTCTTCTCGCTCGCGCCGCGCTTCGCGTCCCCGAGCGTCCGTCCGAGGCTGTCGAGGAAGGAGGCGCGGTTGGGCAAGCCGGTCAGAGAGTCGTGGAAAGCGCCGTGGAGCAGCTTCTCCTCCGCCTCTTTGCGCCGCGTGATGTCGGCCTGCGAGCCGGCCATCCGCACCGCGCCGTCGGGCTCATCCCGGACGGCGAGGCCCCGGCAGAGCATCCAGCGGTAGTCGCCGTCTTTGTGCAGGATGCGGTACTCGACCTCCAGGTGGCTCTTGTAGCCGTCCAGGTGAGCCCGGATCTCTTTTTGCAGGTCCACGATGTCGTCGGGATGAACCCTGGAAAACCACTCTTCCGGGTCGGATCCCACCTGGTGGCTGGCGTAGCCGAGCATCCGCTTCCAGCGCGAAGAGTAGTAGAGTTGACCGGCCTCGAAG
>JBOHBL010000177.1:0-1202 GCA_050698295.1 Rubrobacteraceae bacterium
CAAGAAGCTCGCGCAGACGATAAAGGAAGAGCAGTCGGCGGAGATCAAGCTCATGCAAGGATACCTCGACGAGATCCAGGCGGCGGAGAAGGGCTAGCGCAACGTGTCCGTAATGAATGGCGAAGAACAGCTTTCCGGTGGAGCGAGCGAGGTTAGCCGCTCCTCCGAAAGGCTGTATACTCCAGTTGCTATGACCGTACGGCGGACATATCTGATCTCGCTGGCGATTCTCGTGACCGCCTTCGTGGCGCTCTACCCCTACTTGGGAGCGATGGAGATGTGCGACTCTGGGGAGTGCCCGTATGCCGCGCAGTCCTCGGCACAGTCTCCGATGGGCTCTGCCGGCATCGCCGGGCTGTGCCTGGGCGCCGTGCTCGCGGTCTCTTCCGCCGGAGTCCTCGCCTTCGGCGCGTTCTATGGGCGCCGCTCTATCAGTAACGACGCGCGGCCGGTGGGCATCTTCCTTTCCTTTGATCCCCCCCCTCCCAAGCTCTCCCTGAGCAGATAACCAGTCGCAAGGGCCTCCGCCCGCACTCTTGTGTGGAGCGGGGCAGATCCGGCAAACCCGGGAAACATCGTAACGGTAGGCGTGCGCGCCTTACCGTTGGAGTAAGCGAAGGGAGATCAAGCATGGCACGAGCCGAGCAGGAGATACAGCAGAAAGGATACGCGCATCCGGAGGCCCTGGTGAGCACGGACTGGGTCGCGGAGAAACTGAACGACACCGGGAACATACGCATTGTGGAGTCCGACGAGGACGTTCTGCTCTACGACATCGGGCACGTCCCGAACGCGGTCAAGATAGACTGGGTGGAGGATCTCAACGACCCCCTGATGCGCGACTACCTCGACCCGGAGCACTTCGCGCGGCTCATGAGCGAGAAGGGGATCACGCCCGACACCACGGTCGTCTTCTACGGCGACAAGAACAACTGGTGGGCGACGTACGCTCTGTGGGTCTTCCGGCTCTTCGGCCACGACAACGTGCGGGTGATGGACGGCGGACGGATCAAGTGGGAGGCCGAGGGGCGCGAGAGGACCCAGGACGTACCGAGTTTCCCGAAGGCGGATTATCCGGTCCCCTCGCGCGACGACTCGAAGATCCGGGCCTTCAAAGAGGATGTGGAGAAGCACCTGGAGAAGCAGGGCCCGATGGTGGACGTTCGGAGCCCCGGCGAATATTCGGGCGAACTCCTTCACAT
>JBOHBL010000178.1:0-2656 GCA_050698295.1 Rubrobacteraceae bacterium
GACCTTCACCGTCCAGTTCTTCTCCAACCCCTCCGGAGCCGATGAGGGCAAGACCTTTGTCGGGCAGAAGAAGGTGTCCACCAACAGCAAGGGCAAAGTCTCCTTCGCCTTCGAGCCCAAGCAAACGATCCCCGCCGGGAGGGCCATGACCGCCACGGCCACCGACCCCGGCGGCGACACCTCGGAGTTCTCCGCGCCTCGCGGGGTGGCGCGGAGGTAGGGATCGGGAGAAAGTGAGAAAGATGGCCGCCATAACCTCCGTGGAACGTGAGCTGCGCTTCGTGACCCACCTCTCTCCCGGTATTCCCACGGCGTTCTTCGAGGCGGTCGTGGACCACGTGGGTCGAGCGTTGGGACGGCGAGTCTCGCTCTCTGTGGAGTCGCGGGTTTCGGGGCCGGAGCGAGGGGCCGAGGATCCCTTTTCCAAAGGAGAGGCCGACGTCGGCTTCATGTGCGCTCCTTCGTTTTTCTGGCTGCGCGAGACGGAAGAGCCTCCGGTGGAGCTACTCGGAGCGGCGCCGGTGTTCGAGGATATGCGGGCATCGGGACGGCCCGTGTATTTCTCGGAGGTGATCGTGCGCCGCGAGAGTCGGCTCCGGTCTTTCGTCGAACTCCGGGGCTGCTCGTGGGCGTATAACGACCCGTGCTCCTTGAGCGGCTACTTCAACACGCTCAAGAGACTCAAGGAGATGGGCGAGGATGAGAGGTTTTTCGGACGGATGCATTGCTCGGGGTCGCACCTGAATTCCATCGAGATGGTCGCCTGTGGCGAGGTGGATGCGGCGGCAATCGACTCGAACGTTTTGCGGATACAGCTTGGGATCTTCCCGAAACTCCGTGATCGTGTGCGGGTGATCGAGACCTGGGGGCCGTTCCCGATCCAACCCGTCGTGGTACGCTCCGGCCTCCATCGGGAGCTGAAAGACCGCCTGCGCGAAGGATTCCTGACGATGGACTCGCCCGCCCTGGCCAGGTTTGGGCTGGAGCGTTTCGTTCCCGTCACCCGCGACCATTACGCTCCCGAGGAGCGAGCCTTGTCGGGCTGTACCGGAGTTGACGGATGAGCGCCGTGGTTCCGTCCGGTCTCGTCTCCACCGCGCACTCCCGCCGCGTCGTCTCTTTTTACGGGCGGCTCCTCCCGCGTCTCCGGCGAACGCCCGACTCTCTCGCCATGCACCTCGGCTTCTGGGACGGGGAGACCGAGAGCCATGCCGAAGCTGCCGTCAACATGAACCGCGTGTTGTCCAAAAGGGTGGAGTTGCGACCGGGAGAGCGTGTGCTCGACGCCGGGTGCGGATTTGGAGGCAGCGCGATCTGGCTGGCCGAAGAGGTGGGCGCGAAGGTGGTCGGCGTCAATCTGGCTCCGGATCAAATCTATCACGCCCGCCGTCTCGCTTACCTGCGTGGCCTCTCCCATAGGGTCGCCTTCGAGCGCGAGGATTTCACCAGAACGAGCTTCCCCGACGAGAGCTTCGACGTCGTGTGGGCCGTCGAGAGTGTCTGCCACACCGGGGATAAGCCGGGCTTCCTTTCGGAGGCCCGGCGGCTATTGAAACCGGATGGAAGGCTCGTCGTCGCGGATTTCTTTCGCACCGGACGATCCTTCGAGGCGGACGAGGAGCGTCTGCTGCGCGAATGGCTCTCCGGTTGGGCGGTCCCTGACCTCGCGACGGTCGGCATATTTTGCGAGCTTGCCCGCCACGCCGGCTTCGCGGACCTTCGCTTCGAGGACGCCACCGCCAACGTATGGCCCTCGCTGCGGCGCATCCGGCGCCGGGCTGTGGCGGGCTATCCGGCGGCGGGGTTGGTGCGGGCTATGGGACTTGGAAACCCGGAGCATGTGTCTCTCGCCCGCGCCGGGCTTCGCCAGTATGAGGCGCTCCGGCGCGGACTCTGGCTCTACGGAATATTCGCCGCCACCGTGTGACCGAACCGACGCGAGCGCGATCCGGGCAAATCCCCAGCATCGGTCGTAAAATAGCGGCTTCGAAAGCTGTCGTATTTCCCTTCTCGGAGGTCGTTCGATGCCGGATGTCATAGTCGTGGGAGGTGGACTCGCAGGATGCGAAGCCGCCTGGCAAGCCGCCGAACTCGGCCGCTCCGTCGAACTGTGGGAGATGCGCCCGGTGAAAGAGACCCCCGCCCACCGCACCGAAGACTTCGCCGAACTCGTATGCTCGAACTCTTTGGGTGGAAACGCCCTCGAAACCGCCTCGGGACTTTTGAAAGAAGAACTCCGGCGGCTCGGGTCGGTGATAATAAAATGCGCCGACGCGAACTCGGTTCCGGCGGGGGGAGCTTTGGGAGTCTCCCGTGACGACTTCGCCCGCTCCGTCACCGAGACGGTCCACTCCCACCCGAACATCGAGGTCGTGAGAAAAGAGGTCGAGAGCATCCCCTCCGGATCGACGGTCATCGCGACGGGGCCATTGACATCCGATACGCTCCATGCGGAGATCGAGAAGTTGTCCGGCGAGAACCTGTATTTTTACGACGCGGCCTCCCCCATAATCCACCGCGACTCCATAGACGACGAGGTGGCGTTCCTCGCCTCCCGATACGGAAAGGGCGAGGCCGCGTACATAAACTGTCCGATGGACGAAAAGCAATATTACGCCTTCGTCGAGGAAGTCGCGGACGCCGAGCTTTCCCCGAT
>JBOHBL010000179.1:0-4256 GCA_050698295.1 Rubrobacteraceae bacterium
GGCAAGACGGCGAACCGCTCCCGAACAAGCGCGACTTCGACGCGGTCCCCGCCGAAGCGCAACGCGACGTTCTCCGGCGAGATGTCCGGAACGCGCCGGGCGAGTACGTAGCAGGCGACCGCCGGTCCCCCGACCGCCCACCCATACGTCCCCGGCATGGACATCCCCACGCTCCGGTTATCCATCTCGTACCTGGCTTTCGCGAGATCCAACTGCTCGAAAAGCATCTTCCCGCCGTTCTCGACGAGGGACGCCGCCGTCACCCAGCCGTCCTCGACGGTCCCGAGCTTCATGCCGAAGTAGTACTTCTCCGGGTCGAGGAGATCCAGGGTCTTCTGAATTGAGGGTTGGGACGAATCTTTCGCGTTCGCTTCGCTCATAATCCCTTCCTGATTCGCGCTGATAAACGAGAAAAGCCTTTGCGTGTCATCCGCCCTCCCGATCGTCGGGGGTGAGGCCGTCGGTTGTGTAGTGGAGACCGTGCGGGATGCAAAGAGGTATCCCGCTCCTCGGGTCGATGACTATGTCCGCTTCGACGTGAAAGACTTCTCTGAACAGTTCCTCGGTCATCACCTCGGACGGTGGTCCGGCCTTGTGCACTTTGCCCTCCGAGAGAGCGATGACGTGGTCGGAGTAACGCGATGCGTTGTTGAGGTCGTGCAGTACCATGAGTATGGTGCGGCCTTCTTCTTCGTTGAGCCGTTCGAGCAATTGGAGGACTTCGAGTTGATGGGCCATGTCGAGGAAAGTCGTGGGTTCGTCAAGGAGGAGCGTCTCCGTTTCCTGGGCGAGGGCCATCGAGATCCAGGCTCGTTGACGCTGTCCGCCGGATAACGTGTCGAGCGGTCTGTCCGCCATCTCCAGAACTCCAGTCGTCTCCATCGCCTTTTCGACCGCCCGCTCGTCGCCTTTGGACCACTGCTGAAACCAGCTCTGGTGCGGATACCGTCCTTGCGCCGCGAGCTCGCGCACCGTGAGCCCCTCCGGCGCCTCCGGGCTTTGAGGCAATATTCCAAGCCTTTTGGCGACCTCGCGGGTTGGGAGTTTGAAGATGGCCTCGTTATCCAGGAACACCGCTCCGCCACGCGGTTTCATGAGCCTCGCCATCGAGCGGAGGAGGGTGGATTTGCCGCATCCGTTCGGGCCGACGACGGAGGTTATTTTCCCGGCTGGAACCTCGGTTATGAGTTCCTTTATTATGTCCTCGGAGTCGTATCCGAGGGTAAGGTTGTCGGTCCGGATCTTGCTCACGAAGCCCCTCCGGCTTCGAACACGTCGCCGTTCCGAGGCGTCCCTCTTTTCATGCGGCTTCCTCTCGGGTTTGGTCGTTTTGCCGGATACGCGGCCGGGCTATACTTTCTTCATGGAGAGCTTTGGGAAATCCGGCCTGATCAGCGTCGAGGAGTATTTGGAACTCGAGAAGGAGGCGACCGAGCGCCGAGATTTCGTCGGCGGCGTACTCCATCCGACGCCCCGGCCCACGGCCCGGCACGAACGCATCGTGGGGAACATTTATCGGAGGCTCGCGGAGGCGGCGGAGGGCGGAGTGTGCCGCGTGTATATGAACGACATGAAAGTCCGGATCGGCGACGATCTCGTCTATCATCCGGATGTCATGGTCGCGCGCGGCCCCGAACCCGAACACCCCGGCGTCGAGACGGCTCCGTGCCTCCTCGTCGAAGTCTTTCCCCCGGAAACCAGAGAGATAGACCGCCGGGAGAAAGTCGCTTTCTACCCACTCATCCCTTCCCTGAAAGCGTACCTCCTCGTCGAGGAAAACCGCCCCGTCGTCGAACGTTTTTTCCGCGACGAGAAAGGGAAATGGGGACTCGCCGCCCAATTCCAGACAGGCTCCTTCCCCGTCCCATGCCCCGAGACGCGGCTCTCGCTCGCAGAGGTTTTCGAGGGTTTGTAAAGCCCCGGGCGTTTTTGTTCTCCCCTTCATCACTTCACCTGGCTGCTTCGATACAGCAAATACAAAAAATACGGCGCGCCGATGATCGAAGTGATGATCCCGCACGGTATCTCGATGGGCGCGAAGATGGTCCGCCCGATGAGGTCGGCGAGAGCCACTATGGCCCCGCCCGTGACCGCCGAGACCGGAAGCAATCCCCCGTGGTTCGGGCCGACGAGCTGGCGCGCTATGTGGGGAGCTATGAACGCGACGAAGCCGACCGTCCCGGCGGTCGCCACCGCCGAGGCGGCCAGGGCGACGCTCGCGAAGATCAACACCCCCCGCTGCCTCTCGACGCGACTTCCGAGGCCCGTTGCCACTTCGTCTCCCAGGCCGAGGGCGTTGAGGTGACGGGAATAGAGGAGGACTATCGGGACGAAGACGAGAAGCCAGGGGAGGAAGGAGACGACCTGGTCCCACGAGCGCCCGTAGACGCTGCCCGTCAGCCAGACGAGAGCCTGGGAGACCTCGTAGATGTCGCCGAACGTGATCATGAACGTCGTGCAAGCCCCGGCTATCGCCCCAAGCCCGATGCCGATGAGGATGAGCCGTATCGGCGAGGAACGGCCCCGCCACGCGAGCAGATATAAAAGCCCCGCGACGGCGCAAGCCCCCACGAACGCCGCCGGAGGCACGAACGCCGCCGAAACGGAGGGGAACACCACGATGAGCGTTACGGCGGCGAGTCCCGCTCCGGCGTTGATGCCGATGATGTCCGGCGCGGCGAGCGGATTGCGGGTCAGTCCCTGAAGGATGGCTCCCGACATCGCCAGAGCCACCCCGACGAGGAAAGCTACCAATGCCCGAGGCAGCCTGAGCGTGTTCACGATGAAGTCGTAGTTTCCGTCAGCGAGTTCGATGCCGAGTATGGTGCGGACGACGTCGGGAGGTGATATCGGGTATTCTCCCACCCCGACGTTCACGATGACCCCGCCTACCGCTACCGCGCCGAGGACGAGGAACACGAACACGGACCTCAGGTCCACTTTGAAGGAAAAGGGCGCCTTCCCTCCCCTCACCACCGCTTTCCCGCTCCACCTCATCGCTTGATCCTCCACCGCGCCAGGTAGATGAAAAACGGCGCTCCCACGAAGGCGGTCATGATGCCGACCGGCACTTCCTGCGGACGCAACACGAGCCTCGCCGCGATGTCCGCCGAAACGAGGAGTATCGCCCCGAATATGATCGAGTACGGCAAAATCCAACGGTAGTCCACCCCGACGAAGAAGCGGACGACGTGCGGTATGACGAGCCCGACGAAACCTATCGGGCCGGCGATGGCGACCGCGCTCCCGGCGAGCAAGACCACCCCGACGGCGGCGAATGCTTTGACGAGCTTCGTCCTCTGCCCGAGACCGGCGGCCACGTCGTCCCCGAGGGAAAGAGTCGTGACCTGCCGCGCCAGAGCGAGAGACAGCACAAGCCCAACCAGGATGTACGGCAGAACCTGCATCAGCAGATCCAGGTCGCGTCCGGCCACCGACCCGGCGAGCCAGAATCGTATCTCCTCCAAAGTCCGCTGGTTGAGGATGAGCATGGCGGTGGTCAATGAAGACAATAGAGCCGCCAAAGCCGCCCCCGCGATGGTGAGCTTCATCGGGGTCATGCCGCCGCGCCCCAAAGAGCCAAGCCCGTAGACCACGACCGCCGCGATGCCTCCTCCCAAAAACGCGAAGAGCGCGTACGTGGAAAGCGACGAAACGCCGAACAAGAACACCGCCCCCACCACAGCCATCGCGGCTCCGGCCTCTATTCCCAAAATGCCGGGGTCGGCGAGCGGATTGCGGGTCAACCCCTGCATGATCGCCCCGGCGACCGCCAGAGAAGCCCCGACGAGCGCCGCGATGATCGCTCTCGGTACGCGAAGCGTCCTTATGATCAAATCCTCCTCGTCGTCGGGGTCGTAGTCGATGAAAGTCTGGACAACCTCGACCGTCCCGATCTCAGCCGCCCCAAACCTCACGCTCCCAAGCATGCACAAAAACAGGACGCCGACGGCCACCACAAGCCCCAATAGCAGAGCGTACCGTGACCTCAAGAATCGGTTCATCCAGAAACCCCGCCAGGCAAACCCATGAGACCTGGATCACAGCCGCCTTGACGAGTCCCGTAAGCCTCGCTACCGTTCGTCAAAGTACTGGGAATCGTTAGCAACAATTGCATACCGCTACGATACAGGAGTGGGAGGCAGGGAGCAATTGATCTGGATCAAGAGCACGTTGATTTCGGGCGGCATTTTGGCGGCGTTGTTCGCGACGTTGGTCGCGTGTGGAGATTCCGAAGGCGGCGACGAGGGAGGCGG
>JBOHBL010000180.1:0-7412 GCA_050698295.1 Rubrobacteraceae bacterium
GGGTAGCGGAGATAGTCGAGGGCGGACTCCACGGCGTCTACCACGTGACCAACGCCGGGGCGTGTTCCTGGCACGAGTTCGCGCGGGAGATCTTCGCCCTCGCCGGCGTGGAGGTCGAGGTCGTCCCGGTCCCAACCTCGGAGTACCCGCTCCCGGCGGCGCGACCGGCCAACGGGGTCCTTTCGTCCATCGGGTCTCCCAGGCTTCGCCACTGGCGCGAGGCGTTGGAGGACTACCTCGAACGCGAAGGCAAGCTCGACGTCGGCCCGGAACGAAACCGTCTAAAATCGCACGATGTCGATCTTCGAAAACCATAAAACCCGGGCGGCGAGGAAGGCGAGGTCTCTCCTTTCGGGCCTCGCCTTCGGCAAGCGCGCCAGGCGACAGCTCGCCGGCAAGGACCGGGAGATAGCCGCGCTCAGGCGCGAGCTGGCAGGAGTTCGCGGTTTGGCGGACGGCGCTCCGACCCCGGACCCTCCACCGGTGTTCTTCGTCGTGGGCTATCAGAAGTCCGGGACCACCTGGCTGATGGAGATGCTCGACGCCCACCATGAGATCCTCTGCCGGGGCGAGGGGCGTCCCTTTGGACGGGACTTCAGGAAAGAGAAGCGGTCGGGCTACCCGCCGACCTCGCTCTCGGGCGCCATAGCGGGCTCCGAAGACCTCCGGCGCTGGATAGAGAGGTCGGTCTGGACCCGAGGCGACGACGCCGACGAGCACCTCGACAACCTCACCCGCCTCGCCGTCGAGTACTTCCTGACTCGTCGGCTCTCTGAGACTGGAAAGAAGCTGGTGGGGGACAAGACGGTCCTGCTCGGCCCGGAGATGGTGGCGGAGATCTCCGAAATCTGTCCGGAGGCGAAGGTGATCCACATAATCCGCGACGGACGGGACGTGGTGGTCTCCGCGACGCACCACGTCTGGAATCAGGCCGAGGACCGGGGCGGCACGAGCGCGCTCAACGCCCAGCAACGGGTCAAACGCGAAGCTTATCGCGAAAACGTTGCGGAGCTGCTGAAGACCGACGACGGGATGTTTGTCAGGAAGTGGCTCAAAAGCAGCGCCGAGAGGTGGAACGAGAGGGTGGGCAGGGCCGCCGAAGACGGCGCGTCCCTGCTGGGCGCCAACTACGCCGAGGTCCGATACGAGGATCTCCTCACGCGGCCCGAGCAGGAACTCGGGCGCCTGCTGCGGTTCCTCGGGGCGGACGCCGACGAGCGGACGGTGAGCCGATGCGTGGAGGCCGTCAGCTTCGAGAAGCTCTCCAAAGGCAGGAAGCCCGGACAAGAAGCGGCCTCGTTCTACCGCAAGGGCGTGGCCGGCGACTGGAAGAACGTCTTCACGGAGCGCAACAGGCGGGACTTCGAGGAAAAAGCCGGAGACCTGCTCGTGAAGCTCGGCTACGAGAAGAGCCATGACTGGTAGGATAGCTTGCCGATGCCGGTGAGTCCCTTCTCGAGGAGAGAGCGTTGACGAAACCGAAAACACTGCTCGCCGGACTCCGCTCACGGTTGCGTCTGAACCGCGAACTGCGGGCGCGGGTAGCCGAGAAGAACGAGAGGCTGCGCGAACTTCGAGGGCGGCTGGCCGAAAAGGACCGGGAGCTGGCCGGGTTGCGAGAAGCGTTGGGGCGGGGGGCGGGTGTCGAGAGCGTTCCAGTTTTCTTCATCGTGGGAAAGGCCAGGTCCGGCACCACCTGGTTGAGGGGCGTCTTGAACGCTCACCCCGAAATACTGTGCTGGGGCGAGGGACGGTTCTTCGAGCGCAGCTTCCGGCGGGAAGACTTCGAGCAATGGCGGCTAGAAAACATCCCCCCCAGCTCGCTCTACGGCGCGATGCTCGACGCGAAGTACCTGAGAGCCTGGATAGACAGGTCGCCCTGGGCCGCCGGCAAGGACACGGACGAACACCTCGCCGGCCTGACCCGCCTCGCCATAAACTATTTCCTCATCGGGCAACTCTCCAAAACCGGGGCGAAAATCGTCGGGGACAAGACGCCGTTCGCCAGCGCGGAAGTCGTGGAGGAGATCGGGGAGATCTACCCGGAGGCCAGGGTCATTCACATCATCCGCGACGGCAGGGACGCCGCCGTTTCCACGATCCACCACATGTGGAACCATCCGAGCAGCGAGGGCGGCGTTTACGATATGGAGCCCGAAGAACTAAAGAAACGAGACGCTTATCGCGAAGGTTCTCTGGTTCCCGGTGTCGAGAGCTTGTTCACGAAACGGAGGTTGGCCCGCATCGCGGCGGGTTGGAGCGACCAGGTCGGCAAGGCGATGGAGGACGGCGGCGCCCTCTCCAACTATGCCGAAGTCCGGTACGAGGACCTCCTCGAAAGCCCGGTCGAAGAAGTCGGGCGCCTCCTCGAGTTCCTCGGAGCGGACGCGGGCGAGGATGCCGTGGAAAAGTGCGTCGAGACGGCCAGCTTCGAGCGGGGAGCCAGCAGGAACAGGGGACAGGAGGACTCCACCTCGCGTTTCAGGAAGGGAATCACCGGCGATTGGAAGGGCGTCTTCACGGAAGAAGACAAACTCGTTTTCAAGAAAGAGGCCGGAGATCTGCTGGTGAAGCTCGGGTACGAGAGGGACCATGACTGGTAGCGGAACGTCCATGAGCCGGCAGCTCATCGTGGCCGGCTTCCACCGCAGCGGCACGTCGCTGGTCTGCCAGTTGCTCGGGCGCGCGGGGTTGTTTCTGGGTTACGAGTTGCTCGGGGCGAACCGCTCGAACCCGTACGGCCACTTCGAAGACGTCGAGATTCTAGACCTCCACAAACAAATTCTCGCCGACAACGGCAAGACCTGGCGGGTGGACGAGCCTTTCTCGCCCGTCCTCACCGACTCTCATTGGCGGAAGATGCGGCGGATAATAGAGCGGCGGGGCGCCGAACACGAGGCTTGGGGTTTCAAGGACCCGCGGGTGTGCCTCTTTTTGATGGTCTGGAAGCACCTGCTCCCGAACGCCAGGGTCTTGCTGGTATACAGGAGCTTCGCGGACTCGACGCACTCCCTGGTCAGGCGTCGGGCGATGGAGATGTTCTCGAAGGGGGGCGACCGGCAAAGGCTGGGGCAGTTCTGGGATGAGCCGGACCTCGCGCTGCGGATGTGGCTGGTCCACAACGAGGCGCTCATCGCCTTCGCCCGCGCCTACCCCGAAGACACCCTCACGGTGTCCCTCGACATGGTTCGGGATGGGTTCCCCCTCGCCGGCGCGGTCAATCGGCGGTGGGATTTCGGTCTGGATGACGTTCGGGCGTCGGAGGTGTTCGACCCGAGCGTGACCTTCGGGCGGCACGGCAGGCAGCCGGTCTCGGACGGGCGTTTGATCCCTCGCGTGGAGAAGGTCTGGCGGGAGCTTGTGCAGATGAGCGAAAAGACGCGGCAACTGATGACGGGAGGTGCGGCGGTTGCCGGAAGATGATTTCTACACGCCGACCGATCTGGATGCTCTGCGGATGGAAAACGAGCTCCTGACTTTCGAGGTGCGGTTCCTCAAGGCCAAGTACGCCGACCCGGAGCGTTACATAGCGGAAGCCATAGAGAAATCCGAACGCGCCAAACGAGAAGCCAAACGTTCCATGGACGAATTCGGAAGAAAGCTGGCGGAGGCTCAGGAGACCAGAGAGCGGCTCCGGAAGCGGCTCGCCAGAACCGAGAACCTTGCCATGTCTCCCGAGCGGAAGGCGCGCCTCGAAAGAGCGGAAAGAGACCTCGTCTCGCTGCTGAAGAGCATGTCCGGCAGCCCGCTCGGTCGGCTCTTCCGGCTCAAAAAAGCGTTCCGTGAACTCGAACAGCGATACTTGTAAGCGTTGATGGGCTCACCATCCACATGCGCCGGCGATATCCTTGCGGTCCACGCCGGACGCTTCGCCAGCCGGATTGCGAACGCTGATTTGCCCAACGGCTGCAAGGTCCTCACCGAAGGAGACGACCCCTCTCTGGACGAGGCGGCGGCCCTGGTGGTGCTCGACCCCGACTCGTTCCCTCTCGACGTTCTCGCCGGAGACCGTCTGGACCTCCCTATACTAGTCTGCCCCGAGTCTCAGGACGACACCCCGCTCTTCGAGCGCCTCGGGTTCTTCGACCGCGTCGCGGCGCCGGACTCCGCCGCGTGGCGGGAGCTGAGGAGAGAGCGCGGATGGGCGGAATGCCAGCGCGTGGACCCCATCGCCAAAGTCCCCGCGGAACTCTCCGCCCGCCTCGTCGAACTGCTCCGGGACGCCCCGGACCTTCGAGCCCGAAAGGCCGCCCACCGCGTTCGGGAAAGGGTTCTGAAGCAATGGTTCGCGGTCGTGAGCGAGGACAAAACCCTGGACGCTCTGGAAGCGGGCGTCGGAGATGGACGCTGGGCCGCGAGCCTCGACCCCGCCCGGTACGCCGGCGTCGGCGCGAGCGAGGAAGACCTTCGGGCCGCCCGGAGCAACTTCCCGGAGCGGCGCTTCGACCCCCTCGAAGCCGAACACCAATTCCCGCGCGGCGACGAGAGCTTCGACTTCGTCTTCGGCGTGGACCTGCTACAGGACGAGCCTCCGGAAGTCCGTAAGCGGTTGCTCTCGGAGATGTGGCGGGTCGCAAGGCCGGGAGGACGCCTGGTCTTTGTGGAGGACTTCGTCTTCGAGAAGCCGGGGGAGAGGAAGGTCCTTCCTATGACCGCCCCGGAGTTCGCGGGTCTGGCTCTGGAGGCCACGGCCAACCGGGTGGTGCTCGACCACGTGGAGTCGTTCCGGTATCCGGGTGAAGACATGATCCGGGGCGGCCTCGTCTCGCTGCTGAAGCTTGGCTCCTCGGAAACCGAATGAGCGATTTTCGAGAAAACCGCTCGAAGCTCTTAAGTTTTCGGTGATCTTGTACGATAATAAGGACCAGCGGAAATATTAGCTAGGGTCCACGGCTCGGTTTGGGACTTTGGAGGGGACATATGTGTGGCGGGTATTCATCGGAGTCTTCGTCGGCGATCAGCCGCGGAGACTTTATCAAGTTTAGCGGCGCGGGAGTGGCCGGCGTGGCCTTGCTGGGGGTCATGAGTTCGAGCGGCGTCATGGCGCAGTCGAGCTCTTCGCTGATGTCGGAGTTCGGGGCCGCCGCCGAGGAGTTCGACGTGCCCGTGGAGCTGCTCGTGGCGATGGGGTGGGTCAACACCCGCTGGGAGATGCCGCCCCCCGAAACCAGCGAGTACGAGGAAGGCGATCTCCACGGCATCGGCCTCTACGGCATCATGGCCCTGGTCCAGAACCCGTCCTCGAACACTTTGGGCGAGGCGGCGGAGCTTACGGGCATCCCGGAGGAGGAGCTCAAGAGCGACCGGGCGGCCAACATCCGGGGCGGGGCGGCGCTTTTGGCGAAGTCCCGGCGGGCGGTCCCCGGGCAGGAGGACGACGATCTGAGCCGGGCGACGCAGGCGGTCGAGGGCGCTCCCGAGATAGACGCGGTCGCGGGCGTCGGGGGCGGCGAGTTGTATCAGGAGCAGGTGCTTGAAGTCCTGCGGAGCGGCGTCTCCGGAGAGACCGGCGGCGGAGAGAAGATCGAACTCGCGCCCCAGGAGGTGAGTGGCTGATGGCGAAGGCGGATTATCGCAGAGCGCGGTGGTATGGGGCGTACAGCGGCAACTATAGCCGGGCCAACCGTCCGAAGTCTCACCGGATAAACAAGGTGGTCATCCACGTCGTCGAGGGTTCGTGGTCGAGCGCGATCAACTGGTTCAAAGACCCGCGCGCCAAAGTCTCGGCCCACTACACGGTTCGCTCCTCGGACGGCTTCATAGGACAGTCCGTGCGGGAGAAGGACATCGCCTGGCATGCCGGAAACTGGCCCGTCAACCAGACCTCCATCGGCATAGAACACGAGGGCTACGGCGACCAGCCGGCTCGCTGGTTCACGCCCAGGATGTACAACTCCTCCGCCCGACTCACGGCCTATCTGTGCAGGAAGTACAAAATCCCGATCCGGAGGGCCGCCAACACCTCCCAGTCCGGCATACTGGCGCATCGGCAGGCAACCTCGACCGCCTGCCCCGGACAGTGGGACTTCGACCGGTACATAAGGTTGGTCAGGCGGTATGCCAGGTCCTCGCCCAAAGACGACGGCGGCTCCGAGCAGATCGTGGACAACAAGAAAAAGAACCGGTTCAAGGCCTCGGGGAACTGGAGGATCAGCTCCTACCACAAAGACCAGAGCCAGGGCCCGAACTACCACTACGCGAACCCCTCGCGAAGTCGCGTGGACCCGGCGCGGTTCAAGGTCAGGATCCCCAAGAGCGGGCGATACACCATCTATGCCAGGTGGCCCGCCGACCCCGGCTACAACAACCGGACCACGTTCAGGGTCCGAACCGCGAACGGCGCCAGGTCGAGGACCGTCAGCCAGCAGCGCAACGGAGGAAGGTGGGTTCGGCTCGGCACCTACTCGATGCGAAAAGGCACCGGCTGGTTCGTCGAGGTCTCGCGCAAGAGCAGGGGCAAAGGATACGTGATCGCCGACGCGATAAAGGTCGTAAAAAGGTAGTTCGCCGATAATCTTCTCGTGAAGGTTCTGATCACCGGGGCGACCGGCCTCCTCGGCGGCGCGATGGTGGACCGGTTTCTCGCGAACGGCGTCGAGGTCCGGTGCCTCGTCCGCGAAGACAGCCCGAACGCCCGTCGTCTGAGCGGCAAAGAGACCGAAGTCTTCCCCGGCGACGCTCGTTTGCCCGACGACCTGCGACGCGCCATCTCCGGCGTGGACGCGGCGGCCCACGTCGCCGGCATCGAGTTCGCCCCGGCGGTCGTCTCAGCGATGCGAGGGGCGGGGGTGGGACGGCTCCTCGTCGTTTCCAGCACCAGCGCGCGCTCGCGCTTCGAGTTCCGTTCCGGCCCGAAACTCGCGATGGAGGAGTTGGTGAAAGAGAGCGGGCTCGAATGGACCATAGTCCGTCCAGCCATGATCTACGGCTCCGAACTCGATAAGAACGTCCACAAGTTATTGCGTTTCCTCGACCGCTCGCCCGTCTTCCCGATGTTCGGAACCGGCGAGAACCTCTGGCAACCCGTCTACCACGAAGACTGCGCGAAAGGTTCCTTCGAAGCCCTCGTCCGGGAGCAAGCCGTCCACCGGACCTACGACCTTCCCGGAGCGCGTCCCCTGACCTACGACGACCTCGTGAAAACAGCCGCCGAAGCGATAGGCAAAAGGCCGCGAATCATCCACGTCCCGCTCGAACCCGTTCGGCGCGGACTCGAGCTTGCGGAGAAGTTTCGTATGCCGCTACCCATAAGATCCGAACAAGTACTCCGGCTGCGCGAAGACAAGGCTTATTCATACGATGAGGCGCGTGGGGACCTCGGCTACGAGCCCCGGAGTTTCGGAGAGGGCGTCGCGCTGGAGGTCGAGAGGCTGAGAAGACTTGGTCTGATCAGGGGTTGAGCCGGCTTATGC
>JBOHBL010000181.1:0-1141 GCA_050698295.1 Rubrobacteraceae bacterium
CTACGGGTAGTGGTTTGACATGATTCGTTTGAATCAAAGCCCCTCCTCGAGTATCGTTGCCACATCCGCCCACCACAGCGGCGGCAGAGCGAGCGCGAGGAGGCGGCGTGCCGAGGAGAAGGAACAACCCCGTGAGGCTGCAGAAGGAGGAGCGCGAGAGCCTGAAGGCGACGGTCGCCAGCGGCGTAGCCCCGGCACGCGAACTCACCCGCGCGCGCATCCTGCTGAAGGCCGACGAGGGGGTCTTGGAGGCCGCTCGCGGCAGAGAGTGGCCCGACACGAGGATCGCAGAAGCCCTGGACGTCAGCCGCTCGACGGTGAGGCGAGTGCGCGAGAGGTTCTGCGTGGAGGGGATGGAGGCGGCGCTTTCCCATCGCGCCCCGAAGAACAGAAAGCCGAAAAAGCTCGACGGAGGACAGGAGGCGCACCTGATCGCTTTGGCCTGCTCACAGCCGCCCGACGGCAGGAGGAAGTGGTCCATAAGGCTTTTGGCCGAGCGCTTCGTGGAGCTGGAGTGCGCCACCGAGCCCGCCTCGCGCGAGCTGGTCAGGCGCACTCTCAAAAAAGCAAGTTGAAGCCCTGGCAGAAAGGCATGTGGTCGATCCCCCCGGAGCAGAACGCGGAGTTCGTCTGGCGCATGGAGGACGTCTTGGGGGTCTACAGCCGCCCCTACGACCCGAGCCGACCGCAGGTGTGCATAGACGAGAAGATGAAGCAGCTCACCTCCGACGTGCGCGAGCCCCTGTCGGCACAGCCGGGGAGGGCGGCGAGGGAAGACTACCACTACGGACGCGAGGGTGTGGCGAACATCTTCATCGTCACGGAGCCTCTGGCCGGATGGCGCCACATCACCGTGACCGAGAGGCGGACGAAGCTCGACTTCGCCGATCAACTTAAGGAGTTGGTGGATGTCCACTACCCCAGGGCGGAGAAGATCGTCTTGGTGATGGACAATCTCAACACCCACAATCCATCCTCTCTCTATGAGGCGTTCGAGCCCGCCGAGGCGCGGCGACTGACCGAGAGGCTGGAGATCCACTACACCCCGAGGCACGGCTCGTGGCTTAACATGGCGGAGATCGAACTCTCGGTGGCAGCCCGCCAATGCCTCGACGGACGCATCCCCGACAAGGGGACGCTC
>JBOHBL010000182.1:0-10714 GCA_050698295.1 Rubrobacteraceae bacterium
CGTCTCGGCGCGGCAAATTACGCTCCCACTTTCCCAGAGATGAGATCCGCGGG
Source organism: Rubrobacteraceae bacterium (assembly GCA_050698295.1). Taxonomy (GTDB): domain Bacteria; phylum Actinomycetota; class Rubrobacteria; order Rubrobacterales; family Rubrobacteraceae; genus JACCWD01. The sequence goes on from JBOHBL010000182.1 coordinate 54, forward strand.
CATCACCGCTCCACGACCACCATGTCGCGCTCGCTGGCGATATCGCCCACCTCGGATGATTCCACCGGTCCAGAGGTGGCGGCGGACGCGACGACCGCGCGCAATACCCGATCCCAGCCTCCCGGCGCATTGACGTTGAGAATCCTCACGGGATCGTCGCTCGGGTTGGAAAAGGTGTGGATGTTTCCGGGCGGGAAGCAGGCGAGGGATCCCGCGGGGGCGTCCACTGCGCGGTCTCCGACGAGCAACGTCAGCGTGCCTTCGAGGACGTAAAACGCATCGCACATGTACTCGTGGTAGTGCGGCGGCGGTCCTTCGGCGCCGGGCGACAGGCTATGCTCCACGATGGTGAAAGCGCCGCCGGTCGCATCTCCCGGAGCGAGTATCATGGTCGAGTCGCCGTCTTTATAGTCGAGCAAATCGCCCTCTCCGGGGCGTAGCAACACCGGCGGAAGAGACATACGGTCAGCGTCACTCAATTCAAATTCCTTTCGTCTCTCGATGGCACCCTAGCCGAACACCTTCCCGGAAATAAGGCCCACGAAGTCGTCGAAGAGGTAGCCGGAGTCGCGCGGGCCGGGACTCGATTCGGGATGATACTGGACGCTCCGGGCTCGCAAAGCTCTGTCTTTGATCCCCTCGATGGTCCCGTCGTAGAGGTTCGTGTGCGTCAGTTCCACGCCGTCGGGAAGCGAATCCTCGCGGATCGCGAAACCGTGGTTCTGGCTCGTGATCTCGATCCGGTTCGTCTCGATGTTCCGTACTGGGTGATTCGCCCCGTGGTGTCCGAAAGGCATCTTGTACGTCTCGCACTCCAGAGCGAGCCCGAGGAGCTGGTGACCCAAACAAATCCCGAAGATCGGAACCTCCCCGAGCATGGGCTTCAGGTTCTCGACCGCTCCCCGGAGCGCCGCCGGGTCTCCGGGGCCGTTCGAGAGGAATACGCCGTCCGGCTCCGAAGCGAGGACTTCCTCCGGGCCGGTCGAGCCGGGAAGGGCGAGAACGGACGCGCCGCGTTTGCGTAGCTCTTTATAGATGGAGCCCTTCACGCCGTAGTCGAGGGCGGCGACTTTGCAAATCTCCTCGCCGACGGCGGGCATCAAAGTCGGCTCGTCGAACTGCGAACTCGTCGAGGCGAGGTCGAGGCCGGCCATCGAGGGATGGGCGTTCGCCTTCTCGCGCAAAACGCTCGTGTCTCTCTCTGAAGTGGAGATAACGCCGCGCATCGCGCCCTTGTCCCTCAAGTGCCGGGTGAGGGCGCGGGTGTCCATGCCTTCGATGCCCATGACGCCCGCTTCGTTCAACAGCTCCGCCAGAGAGCGTTCGCTCGCCCAGTTGCTGTGGTGCGGGGTGTATTCGCGCACGATCACGGCTGCGGTCTGGACTTTTCTCGACTCCTCGTCGCCGGGGATCACGCCGTAGTTGCCGATCAGGGGGTAGGTGAAAAGCACGATCTGGCCTCGATACGAAGGGTCGGTGATCGTCTCCTGGTAGCCGACCATGCTCGTCGTGAAGACGACCTCTCCCAGAACCTCGCCCTCTCCGGCGAAGCTCCATCCCTCGAAAGTCGCGCCGTCTTCGAGGACGAGTACCGCCCTGCTACGCCCGTACTCCAAATCCAACTCCCGATACTAGCTCGTGGACATCGTGGACAATCTCTCCGCCGACTATTGTACCGACGATGCGAGAGGTCATCGTCCTTCCGAGATAAGGCGAGTTGGAGCTTTTGCCGAACATCGTATCCCGATTCACAACCCACTCTTCCGAGAGGTCCACCAGGGCGAGGTCGGCGAGTGAGCCCACCGATAGATTCCCCGATCCACCGACCCAATCTCCCGGAGCGCAACTCATCGCCTCGATGAGCCGGGACAAGGAGAGCTTCCCGTTCAAAACGAGTTCCGTGTACAGCGCGGGAAAGGCCGTTTCGTGACCGAGGAAGCCCGGCGCAGCTTCTTCGAGCGGGAGGTCTTTCTCGTGGGAAGCGTGGGGCGCGTGATCCGTCGCGACGAAATCGAGGACGCCGTTTCGGAGAGCGTCCCTCACTCCGTCCCGGTCGGCGTCCGGGCGAAGTGGGGGATTTACCCGATACAATCCGTCGAGGGTGGAGACGAGCTCATCCGTGAGGGTGAGGTGGTGCGGCGTGGTGTCTGAGGTGACGTCGGCTCGCTCTTTGAAAAATCCGACGAGAGCCGCGGACAATGCCGTACTCACGTGGGTGATATGGACCTTCGCTCCGGTCTCGGCGGCGAGGACGAGACCCGCCGCCGTCGAGACGTCCTCGGCGCTGGCGGGAACGCCGGGGAGTCCGGCGAGCGCGGCGTGGGTTCCGTCGTGGACGACGCCGGTCGCGAGCGTGTGATCCTCGCAGTGGAGGATGACCGAGAGTTCGGCGGAGCGAGCGTAGAGCATCGCGTTCCGCAGGACTCCGGCGTTCTGGGTACCAAGACCGTCGTCGGAGACGCAAAACGCTCCGGCTTCTTTGAGGAGACGCATCTCGGTCAGTTGCTCGCCCTTCAGCCCTTGATGTAGCGCGGCGGAGATGTATGCCCGGACTCGCGACTCGGCTTCGATCCTCTTCGCAAGCCCGCTCACTATGATCGGCTTATCCACGACGGGATCGGTGTTCGGCATCATCACGACGCTCGTGAAACCGCCCGCCGCCGCGGCCGCAGAGCCGCTCTCGATGTCTTCTTTATGCTCCTGTCCCGGCGAGCGCCAGTGGGCGTGAGCGTCCACGAAGCCGGGGAAGAGATGGAGACCGTCGGCGTCGAGTTCGTGGGAGCCGCGCATGTCTTCGCCAACCTCGGAGATTCTGCCGTCCGATACCTTCACGTCCATCACGCCATCCAAATCGGAGGACGGGTCGAAGACGCGCGCCCCCCGGATCACGAGTTCCCGGCTCTCCCCGCTCCGGGTATTCGAAATTTTCAAGCGGCGACCCCGACGTTCACGGCGTCTGTAGCGAGGGCGAGGACGGCGGAGCGAACCCCGATGCCCGCTCCGACCTGCTCCGCTATGAGCGAAGCCTCATCGAGCACGACGTCCCCGGCGATCTCTACCCCGCGATTCACCGGGCCGGGGTGCATGACCTTGAGTCCGCTGCGGAGGTGGCTTTTGTTTACGCCGTAGAACTTCGCGTACTCCGACACCGAAGGCACGAGCGCGCCCGTCATCCGCTCTTTTTGGAGGCGGAGCATGTACAAAACGTCCGCTCCCCATTCGAGGGCTTCGTCCACCGAACCGAGGATAGAAACTCCCCACGCCTCCGCTTCGAGCGGCAATAAAGTCCCCGGAGCGGCGAGCGCGACTTCGACCCCGGCGGTTTGGAAGGCGGGGATGACGCTCCGGGCGACCCGGCTATGCAAAATATCTCCGGCGATGACGGCTTTCGTCCCTTCGAGTTCGTCGAAGCCGCCGAGGGCGTTCGAGAGCGCGTGGAGATCGAGGAGGGCTTGCGTGGGATGCTGTCCGCGACCGTCGCCCGCGTTTATGATCGCGGCGTCCGTGTGGCGGGATGCGAGACGCGCCGCTCCGGCGGCGGGGTGGCGGAGTACGATGGCGTCGGCTCCGAGCGCGACGAGGGTTACGACCGTGTCGGCGAGCGACTCGCCCTTCGAGATGGACGAGCCTTTCCCGGAGAGCGAGATGACATATGCGCCGCGTCTCCTCGCGGCGAGGTCGAAGGAGACGAGGGTCCGCGTCGAGGACTCGAAGAACGCGAGGCATATGGTTTTGCCGGAGAGCGCGCTGTGGAGCTTTCCCTCCTCGAAGTCGCGGGCGAGAGTCATTATTTCCCGCAGATCTTCGCGATCCATGCCCTCGACGGAGATGAAGTCCCTTGCGAAGTTTCTAGTTTCCAACCGTGATCACCGCATCCTCCCCATCGGTCTCCTCCAAACTGACTACGACCCGCTCATCGAGCGAAGTCGGGGCGTTTTTCCCGACGTGATCGGCGCGTATGGGAAGCTCGCGATGCCCCCGGTCCACGAGTATCGCCAGCCGCACCGCCGCCGGTCGCCCAAGCTCCAGAAGCGCGTCCATAGCCGCCCGCGCCGTCCGTCCCGTGAAAAGCACGTCATCCACCAAAACGACCGTCTTCCCCGTGACGTCGAAAGGCACGAAGCTCTCCCCGACCTCCGGCTCCTCGCCTTCGAGGTCGTCGCGGTGCATCGTGATGTCGAGCGCGCCGACCGGAACGTCGAGTCCTTCGAACTTGTGGAGGTTCGCCGAAACGCGCCGCGCAAGAGGCACACCGCGCGTCATGACTCCGACAAGCGCGAGTTCGTCGAGGTTCGATGAATTCCGTTCGAGAATTTCGTGGGAGATGCGCCGTAGTGAGCGGCTAATGTCTTCGCTCGTAAGTAGCTGCGAGCGAATTTGCTCGCCCATACTCAATCGGCTCATCGTACCTCCTTCGCGCCTCGCGGGACGCCGTTAAAGGTCGGCTGTCGTTGCGGGGAAGTTAAACAGAGCGGGGAAGGCTCGTCAAGCCGATGGCGTCCACGCTCAAGGTGAAAAAGTTGCGGGAAGACGCCGGGCGTGGGAGCATGTACGAGGCATTCGGGCAGGAGGTTCGAGGTCGAGGATCACCCGAACATATCGCACATGGACGCGGCGGCTCTCGGGCGGCTTGTGAGGCTGAGAAGCCGGGCGAATGCGAGCGCCAGATCCATGCGAAGCCGGGGAGCCGGACGAGCGGCTCGCGAGGCGGCGGAAAAAGAGTGGGCCGAAGCCCGGCGCGAAGCCGAGAGGCTCGAACGCGGGAAACCATACGAACCGCAAAAACCGGAAGCGAAAACCCCTCCGTCCAAAGCCGGAAGCGGAAAAAGACACCGGCGAAGCGAAAGACCGCCGTGGAAAGCGACGCCCTGAAGAAAACCCGCTCCGCGACCGCGCCGCCCGAGAGAGGCGAATCGGAATCCCGCGCTCCACGACAGAGGGAATCCAAAACGTCCCGCGCGGACAAACCCCCGAAAAAGCGAGTCGAGGCCATGACAGAAAACGAAGTTCCGCTTTCGAAAGAAACCGCATCCGCCGGCGAGTCCGCGCTCGATCCCATCGAACTCGCCGGGAGCATAAACCGGGCATACGAGCGTTTGATGTCCACGAAACGGGATCTTGCACGGGCGGTGTATGTCCTCGAAGCCCACGAAAAACGGATGAGGGTCGAGAACGCCGAGGTTTTGCTGGAGGCGAAGAACGCCCGCGCCATGGACATATACCTCGAAGGGCTTATGGACGGCGAAGAGTATCGGACGCTCCACAAGGAAAGGACGCGGGCGGAACTCGCTCATTTCGACGCGCGGACGGAGGTGGATCGCCTCAAACTCCTCGTGCGGTTGATGGAGGCGTCAAAGGACGCATCCGAAGACTGAATGGGCCGTCCCCTTCCCCGGCTCCTCACAGCGTATTACGGAAGGATCAATCCTTCCGCATGCCGTCGGGGTGGATCAACCCTTATAAACTCCGCTGTCAGCTTTCCCTTGCCGCTCGGACGGCCTCCGCGAAACGCCTCGCGTTCTCGGCTACCTTTCCGCGGTCGCGCCCCTCGAGCGACGGCGGGGCGAGGGAGCTTCCGGCGCCGACCGCGAAGGCGCCCGCCGCGAACCAGTCGGCTATGTTGTCCAGGGAGACGCCTCCGGTGGGCACGAAGGCGATGTCGGGGAAAGGGCCGAGAAGGGCTTTCAAATACGACGGCCCGCCCGAGGAGCCGGGGAAGAGCTTCACCGCCGGCGCGCCGAGCCTGCGGGCGAGCATGACCTCCGAAGGAGTGAGCGCGCCAGGCAGCGTCAGGAGCCCGGTATCGAGCATGGCGGGCAGGAGGTCCGGGTCGCAGCCCGGGCTGACGAGAAACGTCGCCCCGGCCTCGGCGGCCCGCTCCACCTGCTCGTGGTTTATCACGGTGCCGGCGCCGAGCAGGATGATGTCTCCGTACTCTTCGTCCAAATCCTTCATGACCCCGGACGCTTCGGGGGTGGTGAAGGTGACCTCGATGCCGAGAACCCCGCCTTCGACGAGCGCGCCGACGACCTCCAGGGCGGCCTCCCGCGACTCCCCTCGCACCACGGCCAAAAGGCCGAGTTCCCGAACCCTCCGCAAAGCGTTTTCCATGTCGCTCCTTCGTCATCTTTCGACGCCCGGACGCCCGCTCATGAGCGCGAGCGCCTCCTCTTCCGTGGGAAGCCCGATGAGATCCCCCGGCGCGCTCACCGCGCACGCGCCGCACGCGTTCGCCAATTCGAGGCACTCTTCCGGACTCCATCCCCGGAGCCTCCCTGACAAATACCCCGCGACGAAAGCATCCCCGGCCCCCACGGTATCCACGACCTCCACCGGATACGCGGCTTTCTCATAAACCTTCCCATCCTCCACCGCGAAGGCTCCGTCCGCTCGGTGGACGACCACGGTTCCGGCGCGGAGGCTCCCGAAAGCCTCGCGGATGGAACCCGGCTCGCTCCCGCCGAAAAGAAACTCCGCCTCGTCGTCGGAGAGGAAGAGGATGTCGGCGCGGGCGGCGAGAGGTTCGAGGAGCTTGTGGGGGTCGCGTCCTTCGAGGAGCGTCCACCGGATGTTCGCGTCGAAGGAGACGAAGGTTCCGTGTTCGTTGGCTGCGGAGAGGAGGCGTTCGACGAGGTCCCGGCAACTTTCCGAGAGGGCGGGCGTGATGCCGGTGAGGTGGAGGATCCCGCCGGAGAGGAGGTGGTCGAGGTCGAGGTCGTCGAAGGACATGCGGCTCGCCGCGGAGCCGGCCCGATAATAATGGACGCGGAGCTTTCCGAGGTTTCCCCACTCCTTGAAATAGAGGCCGGTGGGGGCGTCGGGGTCGAGCCTCGCGCCCGAGACGTCCACGCCCTCGCCGCGCATGAAGCTCATGATCTCCTTCCCGAACTCGTCGTCGCCGAGGAGTCCCGACCACCCGGCGCGGTGTCCGAGGCGGGCGAGGCCGACCGCCACGTTGAGTTCCGCGCCGCCGACGTGCTTCTCGAAGGCTCGGACGTGTCGCAAAGAGCCTCTCGAAAGAGGGTCCATCACGATCATGGCCTCCCCGAGCGTCGTGAGTTGCAAAGGCTCGTTCATAACCTTCGCACAATCGCCCGCGCGGGCGCGCCGTCGCCGTTTTCCACCTTGATCGGCAGACAAATAAGCTCGTACTCGCCCGGCTCCACGCCCGAGAGGTCGAGACCTTCGATCACCCACACCCCCGCTCCGAGAAGAGCCTCGTGTGTCTCGGCGCCGTCCTTATAAAAACCGCCGACGGAGAGATAATCCACGCCGACGGTTCGCGCTCCGAGGTCCGCGAGGCGACGGGCCGCCTCCCGCGAGACGTACACGAAGTCCTCGATGAAGTCCTCGTCCCACCAGTGACGGGACGAGTTTCTTGTTTTGAAAAGGACGCGCTCGCCGCGGCGGATCCCGTGCGCTTCGAGTTCCTCGGGTTTTATGGACTCGGGGTCTTCGATCTCGATGACCCGCGCGCGTCCGAGCGTGGCGTCGAGGGGCATGCTTTCCATACCCGCTCCGTCGGGGACGAAGTGGATCGGGGCGTCCATGTGCGTCCCGGTGTGGGCGCCGAGCGATATTTCCGAGACGTTCGCCGCGTCGCCGCGCTCCATGTCGAGCATCCTCTCGATGCGGACGGGTGGATTATCCGGCCAGTGAACCATCCCGCTGCGCAGCGGAACGGAGACGTCCACCCATTCGTCCGATGAACGGCGCGTGTCGGAACTCACCCGGGCTCCGCCTTCCGGGGAGCGGCTTCGGGCGCGAGGGCGGCTCCGGCTATCCCGGCGATGTTCAGCATTTTCGCCGGGACTATTTTTGCCCGTGTCTCGAGTTTCGGGATGAACTTGTCGCCTTTTTTGCTCACGCCGCCCCCGACGATTATGAGGTCCGGCCAAAAAAGGGCTTCCATCGCCGCGAGGTATTCGTTGAGTCGTTTCGACCATTTTTTCCAGCCTAGGCCTTCGTCCTTGCGGACGTGGTCGGAGGCGCGGTGCTCGGCTTCGCGGCCACGAATTTCGATGTGTCCGAGTTCGGTGTTCGGGACGAGGTTGCCGTTCGTGAAGAGCGCGGTTCCGATGCCGGTCCCGAGCGTGAGCATGAGCGCCACGCCCTCGGCTTCGCGTCCGGCTCCCCATCGCATCTCGGCGAGGCCCGCCGCGTCGGCGTCGTTGACGACGTGGATGTCCGCGCCCAGTTCGTCCCGGAGGCGCCCTTCCAAATCGAAGCCGATCAAAGCCCTCTCGACGTTGGCGGCGGTGTGGATGACGCCGTCCTTCATGACGCCGGGGAATCCCACGCCCACGGGGCCGTCCCAGTCGAAGCTCCGGATCACCTCCAGCGAAGTCTCCACCATCGCCTCCGGTCCGGAATCTCGCGGCGTCGGGATGCGTACCCGCTCCGCCAGCAATTCCCCGCTCTGTGTGTCCACCGGGGCGCCTTTTATCCCCGAGCCTCCGATATCGAGGCCGAATGTGTTCATAGGCTCTCCTTTCCATCTCCGCGAACCTGTGTGACGGCGGGGCGAAGAATATAGCCGAGGATCCAGTCAGCCGCGATCCTCGCCCGACTCTGCGGACTACTCAGCCTCACGAGATACGCCATCCGCCAGAAAAGCGCCGCCGTCCGCCCGCTGAACTTGACCCCCATCACCTCGTTGACAGCGAAGTCGCTCCCCATCTCGACCATCTGCCCGATGGGTTTGTACTCGAAGCGTTCGAGGCCCCCGCTCCCGCCGAGCGTCGCAAGCACGTTGCGAGCCGCCACATACCCCTCTTGAATGGCCGCCTGCGCCGTCGGCGGAACGAGCTTCCCATCCCCGTGAACGTCGTTTATGGACGCGCCGTCGCCTATCGCCCACACGTCGTCGTATCCCTCGACGCGCAAAAACTCGTCCACCTTTATGCCCGTGCGCTCGTCGTATGGGAGTCCGAGACCTTTTATAACGGCGTTCGGGCGGGTGCCGGCGGTCCATATGACGTTCTCCGAGAGGATCTCTTCTCCGCCCTTGAGCTTGACGAGGTCCGCCGTGATTTCCTCGGCGATGGTTTCGGTCATGACCTCGATGCGCTGGTTGAAGAGCCGGTTTTGCGCGGCCCGCCTGAGCGATGGATCGAGTTCGCGAAGGATCCCCGGCGACCCTTCGAGGAGGAAAACCTTCACCCGGTTCGCGTCTATGTTCGGATAGTCGGGGGCGAGGTTTTCGTGGACGAGGGTGTGTATCTCCGAGGCGACCTCGACCCCCGTCGCCCCGGCCCCGATCACCACGAACGTGAGCTTCGAATCGGGGATTTCTCCACGTATGAGCGAGACTTCCTCGAAGCGTTCGATGACGCGATTTCGTATCCTCTCGGCGTCCCTGATGCTTTTCATGTCGAGGGCGTGCTCCTCGACGCCGGGGATGCCGAAGAAGTTCGGCTGCGCGCCGACGGCGACGACGAGATGGTCGTACGGAAACTCCACGCCGCCGGAGGCGACGACGCGCTTTTTCTCGACGTCCACCTTCCTTATCTCCGCGCGACGGAAGCTCGCCCCGGAGTTTATGAGCGAGCGCCGGAGAGGCTGCGCCACGTTCCGGGTGTCGATGTCGCTGGAGACGATCCCCGGCACCATCGGCCAAAAAGTGAAGAAGTTCTCCCTCGACACCACGAGTATCCCCACGTCCTCCCGGTCTTTGACGAGGTGGCACAGCTTCTTCGCCGCCGTGTACCCTCCGAAACCTCCGCCCACGACGAGAACCTTCTTCTCGAACTCCTCGTAGCGCGGCTTCTCCCACGGCGCGTACCGGGGCGGGGGGTTCAAAACCCTCTTCAGAGCCGCCACCCCGAGGGCCGCGCCGCCGAGCGCGAGTCCTCTCTTCATAACTTTGCCCATCGAATATCCTCCTCTCACGACCTTCCGCGCTCGCTCGGGCCGCTCGAACCCGCCGGGTATTCGAGGAGCGGGACGAGTCCCTCTTTCCACGCGGCGAGGATCGGCTCGGAGACTCGCCATGCTTCCTCGGCTTCGTCGCCCCGCACGAAGAGGGTGGTGTTTCCTTCGAGGAGATCCTCGAAGATGCGCTCGTAGGCGGCGAAGAATTCCTGTTGCTCGAAGTCCGCGCTCATGTCTATCTGGCCGAGGTCGAAGGGATCGTGGGGGCCGTTGACGTTGAGGTTCAAACTCACCCGATCCGGAGCGAGCCTGAGTCGGAGGACGTTCGGGCGAGGCTCTCCGGCTCGCTGGAACGCGAGGTGCGGCACCGGCCTGAAATGGACGGCTATTTCTCCCCGGAAAGCTCCGAGTCCCTTCCCGCTGCGAAGCACGAACGGCACCCCCGCCCACCTGAGGTTGTCTATCATGAACGTGACTTCGGCGAAGGTCTCCGTGCCGCGTTCGGGGTCCACGCCGTCCTCGTCGGCGTATGCCGGGATGTCCCGGCCCTCGATCTCGCCCGCCGAATAGCGGGCGCGGATGGTGTGCTTTCGCGCCTCTTCCGGCGAAAGTCGGCGGATGGTCCGCAATACGTCCACTTTGCGGTCGCGGAGGTTGCGGCGGTGGAGGGCGGTGGGGGCTTCCATCGCGGTGAGGCAGAGGAGTTGCATGAGGTGGTTTTGGATGATGTCCTTGAAAATACCGGCGTGGTCGAAGTATCCGGCCCTCCCTTCGAGGGCAAGCGTCTC
>JBOHBL010000183.1:0-2908 GCA_050698295.1 Rubrobacteraceae bacterium
GCATTTCCATTGCTGAAAGTTGATCGGCGAGGGTCTCCGGGACCGAACCCCACATCGCCTCCGGCGAGGGAAGCGGCGCGAGCAGTTCGCTGCCGAGGATCATGCCGCTTTTGGCGTCCACCGTCAACAGCATGTGCGGGAAGTACGGACGACCCCCTTCGTTTTTGGCGGGCGCGGGGAACATCAGGAAGTCCATCTCCAGGTGGATCTCCCGCTTGGGCAGGCTTGCCAAAGCCTCGATCTTCGCCTCCTCCATCTCGACTTCGATGGGCGGAGCATCGAGCGGCGGCACACCCGTCGAACCATCTTCCCAGACGAGCGTCTCGCCTTCCCGGCGCGGCTCGCGCAGCAGCAAACCCTCGCCGTCGGAAGGTTCCAGCAGGGAATCATCCTCCCTGAAGCGCGGGGCCACGTCCACGAGCTGCTCCAGCGCGACCGACAGGAAACGAACCTCTTCGGGCTCGAGGAACCACGGGAAAAAGAACGGACGGTAGCTGCGGAACATCGGCCAGGCGTTTCGTCCCCTGAACTTCAGACCCAGCTCCTTGATGACCTCGCGGTCTCTCCTGTCGAGTTCCTCGCGATTCTCGAACGAAGCGTGGAGCTGGGGGATCTGGATCAGGGCCTCGGGGTCCGCGAAGGGTCCCATCTCCTGAAGATCCAGAAACCCGTGGATGCCCTCGGAACCGACATAAACATCCACGGCGTAATACTCGCCGAGCATCCCCATCACGCTCACGAGCCCGAGTTCACCGGTCTCGGGACTTTGCACCCCGAACACGTCGGTCTCGGTCATCCACTCCCAGGGCGCGAGCTCCTTGACCCGAACGGCCGCCTCATAAAGCGCGCCCCACTCCCTCGCCTCCGGCGTCTCCTCAGCCATGCATCCTCCCACCTCGCTGCCAGACGCCCTCATTCTAGCCCGCCGACCGCGGAACGACAGACTCAAGCGACGCTCGCCGCGCCAGTCGCCGAGACCATCAGACTTTCGCGTAAACGTCTTCCAGCTTCAGTTCGCAGAGGATGGCTTCCAGCCCGACCACCGCGTCGTCTTTGTGGGCTTCGGTGTAAAGCCACGCGCCTCCCTCTTGCCTAACGTATTGCTCGACTCTCGCGGCGCCTTGAGACACAAGCGCATAAGTGGACAGAGATTCAACGCTCTGGTAATGCTCGAACTTTCTGCCCCGGTCGCGGGCTTCGGTGGAATCGGAGAGGACCTCGATGATCACCATCGGGTTGAGCAAGACATCCTGCTCGTCATCGGCGAATGTCTCCTCTCCGCAAGTCGCCACGACATCGGGGTACGTGTACAAACCTGTGCCCGGTATCTTCACCCGCATATCGTTCGAGTAGACGTTGCACGGACGCTCGCGCAATTGATTGCCGAGCGTGATCACGAGATTCGACACGATCCGGTTGTGCCTTCGGCTCGCCCCCGCCATCGCGAACATCTCTCCCTCGAGGAACTCGCTCCGGAATTCGGCCCGACGCTCGATGGCGAGGTACTCCTCCTCGGTCAAAAGCGTCTTGCGCTCCTGCGTCACCTCGCGACACTCCTCTTCCGAAGACCGGACAGCCTCGCCATTCTATTCCACCTCGCACATGAAGAGCGGCGGCAAATGCATGTACGTCGAACTCGGAGACGGCCCCACCCTGTCCTTCGCCATCTCCAAAGCGTCGGCGATGGAGGAGGCGCTTTTGAATCCCACGTGAGAGGCGACCTTCGGGTCCGCGCCGACGACTATGACGTCGCTCACATAGTCCAGCGCGTGCGCGCCCCAGTACAGCACGGTGAACGGGTGGACGCCGTGGTAGGCGTGCGAACTCCGGTACAACGTCCGGTACCACGGGTCTTCGGCGTACCTCTTCTCGTACTTGCGCGCGATCTCGTATATGTCCTTCGTCTCCGAGAACGCCTCGTGATAGAGGTCAATATACGAAGGATGGTGTATTTCATGGAACGACTCCGGCATCGGATGCGTGCCGATGAGAACTCCGCCTTCTCTCACGAGCGGCTTGCCCCGGTACAGATTGAAGAGATACCCGAGAAGCATGTTGAAGACGAGCAGCGGGTTCATAACCGAGTTCACGTTGTACGGCCCGAGGTAAGGGATGCCGAGCATGAGCACGTCGGTTTGTCCTTCGACATGGACTATTTGCTGCTTGTAGTTGTTCTCCAGGGTCTTTTCGTGGACCGGGTCCGTGGCTCCGGCCTGAATGCTCGTCATCCGGTGCGGGGCTTTTATGGAGTGGAAGATGCGGTGCGGCACGGCGTTCGGGAGCCGCCGCGTCATCGCGTGGTTGGCGAGGAAGTTCGCCTTCGTCACCGCGCTCCACTCGTGTTCGGGTTTCGCCATGAAGTCGAAGACCGCCGGGAAGGCGGCATTGTTCAAAGTGGTCTCGATGTGGAAGACGTTGACGTGTTCCTTGAAGATTTTTCCCATCCTCATGACCGAGCCGTGGAGCGCCGAGTTCGGCGGGTCCATCAGCGAGCGAGTGTTTTTGAGGGTTTCGGGGGTGTGGTGGTGCTTGATCGAACCATAGGGAGAAAGTCCCGTGTGCACCGACTTATGCCCGCCGTCCATCGGGATGTAGTTGACGTTCACGTACACGAGGAGGTCGCTCTCCATCACGCGCCTGCTGACGGTGACCTCCTCGCCCTCCTCCGTCTCCCCGACGAAGACGTTGTCGTCCGGGTCTTCGGCGTCGTAGTTGTAGAGGCGGTCGGGGTAGAAAGCGTTCATCAGCTTCTTACCCAGTTGATGCTCGATCTCCGCCTTCGTCATCCGGCGGTGAAGCCCGAGAGCCGCAATAATATGGATGTCCTCGACGCCTCTGGCATGCGCCTTCTCCACGACCTTCTCGATGATGAGTTGCCTTATGTCCGGTTTTCGCATGGGAGGCAACG
>JBOHBL010000184.1:0-4041 GCA_050698295.1 Rubrobacteraceae bacterium
GCATGAAGTTAGTATAGCTCTTCGGCATCAGGACTCTTTTTACGGTGAAGCGAGGCTCGGTCTTGACTAATCGAGTACAGGTTCTTTCTGAAACCTGTAGCCTGAAGCCTTAAAATCCATCCGTGATCCTCGCCATCGAAACCTCCTGCGACGATACGTGCGCCGCCGTGGTCGAACCCGCCGGACGCCGCGCCCTTTCCAACGTCGTCCACACCCAGACCGAACACGCCCGTTACGGCGGCGTCGTGCCCGAGGTCGCCTCGCGGGCTCACCTCGAACGGCTGGACGGGGTGATCGGGAAGGCGCTCGAAGAGGCCGACGTTTCGCTCGACGAGGTTTCCCGCGTCGCGGTGACGGCGAGGCCGGGGCTCATCGGCGCGCTCCTCGTCGGGGTCGCGGCGGCTAAGAGCATCGCTTACGCCAGGCATCTTCCGCTCGTCCCGGTGAATCATCTGGAGGGACACGCCGCCGCGGCCTATCTCGCGGAGCCGGAACTGGAGCCGCCGTTCGTGGCCCTGATCGCCTCCGGCGGCCACACCGCTCTCTACTCGGTCGCCCCGGATCACTCGATGACCCTCCTCGGAGAAACCCTCGACGACGCCGCCGGTGAAGCGTTGGACAAGGGCGCGCGCATGCTCGGTCTCGGCTTCCCCGGCGGACCGGCGATCTCGAAAGCCGCCGAAGGCGGAGACCGCCTCCGCCACGAGTTCCCGGTCGGCTTGAAAAACAAAAAGAACCTCGACTTCTCCTTCTCCGGCCTCAAGACGAGCCTCCTCTACAAACTGAAGACGATGGACGAGGAAGAAGTCCATGAAGAACTCCCGCACCTCGCCGCGAGCTACGAATCTTCGGTGGTCGAGGCGCTGACGCGCAAATCGCTCCGCGCCGCGGACACGACCGGCGCTTCCTCGCTCGTCGTCGCGGGCGGGGTCGCGGCGAACGGCCTGCTGCGCCGGAGGTTGGGGAAAGAGTGCGAGGAGCGCGGCCTCGAGCTCGTCGTGCCCTCCCCCCAACTATGCACGGACAACGCGGCCATGATCGGTGCCGCGGCGAGCCACACACCCGCGCTCGATTTCCCGAACTACCTGAGCCTCAACGCCCGAAGCGTTTAGAAACGGGGAGTAGTTTTTCTTTCCCCTACCCCCCACCTCCCTACTCCCCGTATTTTCCTCCTTCGCTCTTGACTACTCTATCTCGACTGTGTGAGAGTACCCCTTGTCCGGCCGGTTCGGGGCGATAGAGCGTCCCGGGAGCGAGGGGAGGATCTTTGTCGGATTTTGGTTGGACGAGGCTGGCTTACCTGACTGCCATTCTGGCCGTGCTCGCCGTACTCGTGAAGCTGGGCACTTTCGGCGCCGCCTCCATCCCCGAAAGCCTTCCGGAATCGGCCTTCGCTTTCGCGCACAGGGAGCCGCCGGTTTTCGAGGAACATCTCGACTGGGGAAGCCGCGCGGAGGAACACTCGGAAACGACGACGGTCGTCTCTCGCGACGAGGAACACGACTTCGACCACGACGAGGACCGCGAACACGACCACGACCATTCTCACGAGCCGGTCGAGAGCATCTACGAGAGCGTGAACTTCGAGGAAGACGCGCCGGTCTTCTACCGCCCCGCTCCTCGGGTCAGCGGCGCGTTCCAGAATCCTTCGAAGGAAAAGTCCTGCCGGAACCTCGAAGACGCCCCGCCGGGGAGCGAAATACTCTTCCCCGTGGCGAGAGAATACTTTGACTCCTACGACGACACCTGGGGCGCGGCGCGTCCCCAGGGAGGACACGAAGGCACCGACCTGATGGTCCCGAACGGCACCCCTCTTCTGGCGATGACTGACGCCCGCGTCGTGCCCGTCTCCGGCGCGAACGGGAACGGCTGGAACACTCTGGGCGGCTACACGGTGATGCTCGAAGCCGCCTATTCGGTCGGGCCGGTGAGGAAGGGAGACCTCTTCTACTACGCGCACCTGGATAGAAAGAGCGAACTTCGCGTTGGAGACGCCGTGAAGTCCGGCGACGTGGTCGGCTACGCGGGCGACACGGGACAGGGGCCGGAGGGGGCCAGAGGACAGTTCCCGCCGCATCTGCACCTCGGATGGTACGAGCTCGGAGGCGAGAGGACCCAGCTCGCGTCGGGCGCGATGAACCCGTATCCGCTCCTCGAATGGGTCAAGGCGAACGGCGGCTCCATCTCGGGTGGATCCGACATCCCGTACTGCGAGGCGCCCCAGCCGGCCACCCCGACCCCCTCGACCGGCGGCTACTGGCAGTTCCCGTCCTCTCCGGGCGTCAGGCCGGACATTGACACCGGCACCAACAGCGCCGCTCCGACCCCGACCTCCGACCAAACCGACTCCGCCGAACTCTCCCCGGACGTCACCCGCGAGAAGCGCCGTCCGCCCGTCCGCCCGCCGAAGCCCGCCGACCCTCCGCCGGAAGAGACCGACGAGACGACCGCTCCCCAATCGCCCGTCCTCGGAATACCTTCGTTGCCGAATCCGTTGCCCGGCATCGGCGATTTGATCGGGGATATCCTCAACCCGCCCGAAGAAGACCCTCCGCCGGAAGAGCCGCCCGAACCGGAAGAGGAGCCGGAGCCCCCAGTCCCTCCCGACCCTGAAGAAACGACGCCGGAGGACACGGACCCCGAGGAAACGCCGGAGTGCGAAGCCCACGAACACGGAGACGAGGAAGAAACGAACGAGGACGAACCTCGCGCGCAAGAGGAATGCCACGAGGAGACGACCCCCGAAGAAGATCCACCGCTCGAAGAAACCGACCCCGAAACCATCGACGAAGAGACCACCTCGGAAGAGACGGTCGAAGAGTCAACAGGACCTGCGGAAGGTCAATACGAATCGAATGAGCCGAAGGCTTCGTCAGCGGGACCCACGGTGGACCAATACGAATCGGACGAACCGGAGACGTCGACCGAAGAGACCGAAGCTCCGGATCAGGAGCCCACGTCCGGGCCGTGAAGACGCCGGAGACGCGCCGCAAGTGAGACGCGCCACGAGTGAGACGCGCCGCCGGCGCGTCTCTACGATTCGCGGAGGGAGGCGAGCAGCTTTTCGCGCTCTTCGCCTGTGATGACGACGCTCTTCGCGCACGAGACGCACGTGGCGTGGAGGTTCTCTTTGTGGTCCTTGATGTAGACGAACGCGACCTTCTTCGGAACCCGGTAGAGGATGTGTTCGGTCCTCCGCCCGCACCGCTCGCAAAGCCTCTCCTCGCGTCCCAACTCCTTCGGGAGGCGGCTCAGGCTGGGAATCCTCTCGGGCCAGAAAGTCCTGCCGATGCTCATGATTGATTTCACCATTCCACGGGACTATACTCTGCGTCGGCACTCTCAAAGGGGGAGTGCCGGAATTCGGCAAGTTGCTGGAAAGTAGTTTAGCAGAGGAGGTTTGCAGGTGGCGCACAAGGAATTGAAGTTCGACAGCGCGGCGCGTCAGGCGTTGGAGGCTGGCGTCAACAAATTGGCTGATGCGGTCAAGGTGACGCTGGGGCCGAAGGGTCAGTACGTCGTTTTGGACAAGAAGTTCGGTTCGCCGACGATCACCAACGACGGCGTAACGATCGCGCGGGAGATCGAGCTCGAGGACATCTTCGAGAACCAGGCCGCGCAGCTCGTCAAAGAGGTCGCGACCAAGACCAACGACATCGCCGGCGACGGCACGACCACGGCGACAGTTCTCGCTCAGGTCATCGTCCAGCAGGGACTCAAGAACGTCGCGGCGGGGGCGAACCCGGTAATACTTCGGGCCGGCATCGACAAGGCCGTGAACACGGCGGTCGAGGCCATACAGAAGCAGTCGCAGGAGATCTCGGGCAAGGAAGAGATATCGCGCGTCGGCGCCATCTCGGCCCGCTCCGAGGAGATCGGCAACGTCATCGCCGAGGCCATTGACAAGGTCGGCAAGGACGGCGTCGTGAACGTCGAGGAGGGCCAGACGTTCGGCATGGACCTCGAGTTCACCGAGGGCATGCAGTTCGACAAGGGCTACATCTCGCCCTACATGGTCACCGACCAGGACCGCATGGAGGC
>JBOHBL010000185.1:0-6901 GCA_050698295.1 Rubrobacteraceae bacterium
GAGCTTGTACGCCTCCACCATGATCGGGAACGGAACCACGAGTTCGCGCCCGCTTTCGGCGATGCCCGCAAGCTCCCTCCCGGCCCGCCCGTGATGCTCGTCGTCGGGGTCTATGAGGGCGAAGAGCGGCCCCGTGTCGGCAAGGACCGCCCTCACTCTTCGGTGAGGTATTCGTCGTGGTTCGCGCTCATGTCCCGCTTGCCGCTGCCCCGCTCGGCGGGGGTGAAACGAAGGGGCTTCTCGGGCGCGGGGTGCGCCTCGCCGTCGAGGTACACGGCGTCCCGGTCGTTCTCGAGGTATGCGCGCAGCGCGTCCTCCACCACGTCCGAGGGCGAAACGCCCCGATCGCGGATGTGTGCCTCGAAGCGGGTTTCGAGGTCTTTCGGGAGCGTGAGCGTGAACCGTCTCATGACCTCATTCTACCAACCCCGCGCCGCACACGACCCGGAAAACCGAACCACAAGGAGGAGCAAATGACGAAGACCATCGAGCGAGGAATCCCTCTCCCGCCGGAAATAAAGAACGACCTCACGAGGCGTGAGTTCATCGTCGGGGCGGGACTCATCACCCTCGTCCCCGGATGCGGTGGGGAAGAGGGCGGCTCGTCCTCCGGCGACACCCGGACCATCGAGCATGCGTTGGGGGAGAGCGAGATCCCGGTGGCGCCCGATCGCATCGTGACGATTGCCACGTACCAGGGACTCGATTCCCTTTTGTTGCTTGGCGTGCGTCCGACCGGCTCGGCGGGGGATGCCGGCGCGGATTTCCCCTTCCCGCCGTATCAGGAGGGGAACACCGAAGGAATCGAATTCGTCGGCGACGCACTCGAGCCGAATCTGGAGGAGATCGCGCTCCTCGAACCGAACCTCATCCTGTCGTACGATTGGCAGGAGGACATTTATCCCCGGCTGTCGGAGATCGCCCCGACCGTGGCGTTGAAGCTGGACTACCAGCACTACGAGAAGGAGTTCCGCTATCTCGCGGGGGTCGTGGGGCGTCGGGATCGCACCGGAGAGGTTGTCGCGGCGCACCACGAGCGGCTCGATGAGTTCGAGGCGGCGATGGGTTCCCGCCTCGACGGCCTCGAAGTGTCGGTGGTCCGGTTCTTCCCCGACAGCATCAGTCTGGGCGGCGGTGGCTACCTGTTCGAGTTGTTCGAGAAGGCGGGGCTTTCGCGGCCCGAATCGCAGCGCACCCCCGAGCAAGTCGAGATCAGCCTCGAAAAGATCGGGCAGGCGGACGCCGATGTCATCTTCGTCTACTCGGCGGCGAACGCCGGCGAGGAGGAGGCCAACCGCGAAGCCCGCGATAGGCTCCTCGATGAGCCGCTCTGGCGGCAACTGGAGGCGGTGAAAGCCGGCCGAGTCCACGTGGTGGATTCTTTCCTGTGGGCGGGAGGCGGAATGCGGTGGGCGCAATTGATGGTCGAAGAACTCTTCCGCTACCTCGTCGAGAAGGAGGGTCAGTGACCATTCATGTCCTCGGCACAAAGGAGGCGCAGCCCATGACCACAAAGCAACCACAGACAACGCCGGAGATAGTGAGCGACCTCACCCGCCGTGAGTTCCTCATCGGGGCGGGGCTTGTCGCTCTCGCGCCGGGATGCGGAAGCGGGGAAGGCTCCGGGGAATCGGCCGACTCGCCGTCCGGCGGCACCCGGACCATCGAGCATAAATTCGGGACGGCGGAGATCCCGGAGAACGTCGAGCGGGTCGTCGCGGTCGGTTTCAACGAGGCGGATTTCGCTCTCGCGCTCGGGGTCGTGCCGGTCGGGGTGAGGGATTTCATCGGGCCGTATCCCGAGGAGACTCGTCCGTGGGCGACCGAGGAACTCGAAGGCGAGGAGCCGGAACTCGTCGGAGGGGACGAGATAAACTTCGAGGCCGTCGCGGCTCTCGAGCCGGATCTCATCCTCGGAATTTACTCCTTCATGACTCAGGAAAACTACGACCTCCTCGCGGAGATCGCCCCGACCGTCGCGCAGCCCGCCGAGTACGAGGACGGCGCGACCCCGTGGCAAGAGCAAATGCTCATCACGGGCCGCGCACTCGGCATGGAGGCACGGGCCGAGGAAGTCGTAGCCGAAGTCGAGGGACGCTTCGAGGAGGCGATGGAGGAGAACCCCGGATTCGAGGGGAGAACCATCGCCGTGACGTTCGCCTTCGAGGGGGAATACTCCCTCCTCACGCCGGACGACCTTCGGACGCTTCTCTTCACATCGCTCGGATTCGAGTTGCCGGAGGAGACCGGCCCCGTAAGCCGCGAGCGTGTGGATCTCCTCGATGAGGACGTCCTCGTCTTCGTCGGAGCCGACCGCGAGACCCTCGAAGCCGACGAACTCGTCCAAAGCCTCGACGCCGCCGAGGAAGGGCGCATCGTGTACTTCGGGGATTTCTCAACGGACTTCGCGGGCGCCCTCGGATACAGCAGCCCGTTGAGTCTTCCTTTCGCCATCGAGGAAGCCGTCCCGCGACTCGCCGCCGCCGTGGACGGCGACCCCGAAACCGAGGTGGAATCGAACTCGTGATCCACGCCCGAAACACGCTCGGGGAGCGTGGACTATCGCCACACGTCCGCGCCCATGACGTCGAAGTGATGGTCGAAAGTCCACACCGGGAGGTCGAGGCGTTCGCCGAGGGTCGCTACGACTGCGTCGAAGAGCGTGATGGATTGGTCGGAGTATCGGCGCGTACGCTCGGCGGCCCGCATATAGTCGTCCGGCGCGGGGTTGACGAGTCGGGCTTTCCGGCTCATTTCTTGCAACCATCCGTGGACGGCGGAAGGATGCGAGCGGCGCAAAATCAGGGCTTGAGTCTCAAGCAAGGTGGGATAGGCGACGATGACCTCGAGTCCTTCCCGCGCCAGCCGCTCCATATCTTCCCCGGCTCTTTCGTGATGCT
This sequence comes from Rubrobacteraceae bacterium, assembly GCA_050698295.1. Taxonomy (GTDB): domain Bacteria; phylum Actinomycetota; class Rubrobacteria; order Rubrobacterales; family Rubrobacteraceae; genus JACCWD01. The sequence continues at coordinate 2,901 of JBOHBL010000185.1, forward strand.
GATCGGAGGGTATGGCGGCGGCGTAAAGCGGCCCCGTGTCGGCGAGGACGGCTCTCACTTCTCGTTGAAGGTGTCTTCGTGCGCGGCTTCGGCGAAATACTTGTCGTGGTTTATGCTCACGTCGCTCTCGCCTTCGCCGTCCTTCTCTTCGAGGGGTGAGATCCCAAACCGCCGAAACTCCGGCTCCTCGAACCTCTCGCTCCGCTCCAGAAACTCCCGCAAAGCCGTTTGCACCACCGCCGTCAACGCCGGGGGAACCTCCTGCCTGCGGACGTACTCCTCCAGCTTCGCCTCCAGCTCGTCCGGGATCGTGATCGTCGCCCTTTTCATGGAGGCCAGTCTATCACCGCTCGGTGAAGAAAATATAAAGCGACGCGCCCCGCCAGGCGCGACGGGACCAAAAAGCTAACCCGCGAAACGAAGGAGGATCGAACATGACGAAGTCCATCGAGCGAGCCAAACTGAAGGCTCCGCCGCGACTCCGCGCCCCCGAGATAGTGGACGACCTCACGAGGAGGGAGTTCCTCGTCGGGGCGGGGCTTGTCGCGCTTGCGCCGGGTTGCGGAAATGATGGAGAGGGTAACAAAGGAACATCCGCGAACACTCGGACCATCGAGCACAAGTACGGCACGACCGAGATCTCCGGCGCCCCCGAGCGTGTCGTCACGGTGGGCGTGACGGATCATGACGCGGTTCTTGCTGTCGGTGTCAAGCCGGTCGGAGTCACCGAATGGTTTGGCGAGCGGCCCTATGCCACATGGCCGTGGGCCGAGGACGAACTCGGCGGCGCCACGCCCGACATCCTTCCTTTCGGCGACTTCGCCTTCGAGCGGATCGCCGGGATGGATCCTGATTTGATCATCGGCCAGTACACGGGGATGACCGCCGGGGAGTACGAAACGTTGTCGGAGATCGCTCCGACCGTGGCTCAGTCGGACGAGTATCCGGACTTCGAGACGCCTTGGCAGGTGACGATTCGACGAATCGGCCGCGCCGTCGGTCGCGAGGAGCGGGCCGAGGAATTCATCTCCGGCCTCGAAGGGCGCTTCGCTGAAGTGCGTGAAGAACACCCGGAATTCGTAGGCGCCACCATGGTGTTGTCGGACTGGGACATCGGTGTCTACTACCCTTTCAGCGGCAACAGCGTGCAGTTCAGTGCGTTGTCCATGCTCGGTTTCGAGACCCCCGACGACATCACCGAGATCGTCAGCGACCCATCCTACGGGGGCAATATAAGCGCGGAGCGGCTGTCCTTGTACGACGATGCCGACGTACTCGTATGGCTGGCCGGTGGCGTTCCCGGAGATCCGGGCCTTCGCGCCCAACTCGACGACAACCCAATTTACGAGCAACTCGATGTCGCCAAGGAGGGACGAGACATCTTCTTGGAAGACTCCGAAAGCGGAGAGAACCCATTGAGGGTCGCGTTGTCCTGGAGCTCCGTACTCAGCATCCCGTTCATCCTCGACAACCTCGTCCCGCAACTCGCCTCAGCCATCGACGGAGACCCGGAAACCGAAGTGGAATCGGGGGCATGACGGACTACCGAACTCGAAACGAGAATCCCTCGACCAGAAAGAGGTGAGGAAATGAGAACGACCATCAAGCACCCCGCAAAAGAACTTCGGGTTCCAGCGAAGCCGCTCATCCCCGAGATCGAGAACGACCTCACGCGCCGCGAACTCCTCGTGGCGGCGGGTTTGGTCGCTCTCGCGCCCGGATGTGGGAGCGGCGGAGGGAATGGCGAAGGAGCCTCGGATGAGACGAAGGAAGTCGAGCATTCGCTCGGGACGAGTGATGTTCCGGTCGAGCCGGAGCGTGTGATCGCGATGGACCCGTATGTGACGCTTCCGACGGCGCTTCTCGTCGGCGCGCCCGTGGTGGGGACGTCGCGGCCTCCCTTCGGCGAGGATGCGACGGCGGTGTACATCGAGGAGGACACGGAAGGCATCGAGGACGTTGGCTGGATCCAGCCAAGCATCGAGACCGTCGCCACGCTCGACCCCGACCTCATCATCGGCTACGAGACGTTCCTCGAAGAGCCATACGAACAACTCGCCGAGTTCGCCCCGACCGTCGGCATCGAACCCTCCTTCGGCGACGAATGGAGATCGAACGTCCGAAAGGTCGCCCGCGTCCTCGGACGCGAGGGAGCGATCGAGGAGGAGTTCGAACTCTTCGACGGACGCCTCGAAGAGTTCCGGTCGAGGATGGGCGGAAGGCTCGGGGAGTTCACCGTCTCGCTCGTGAACATCCGCGCTCTCGACGACATACGGATTTATGTGCGTGACGTGGCGTCGGAGATCATGCGCGAGGCGGGACTCGAACGTCCGCCGGCAGACGAGACGCCGCCGGATGAAATATCCGTGAACATAAGCGCCGAGCTTTTGCCGCGGATCGAGGCCGGCACCATTTTCTATTTCGTCGGGAGCGCGGGGACGAACCCGGAGGAGGCCGCCGCGCAGACCGGGGAGCTTCGGGCGAACCCGCTCTGGCGGAGGCTTCCGGCGGTCGAAAACGGGCGGGCGTACTCCGTGGATCAAAGATGGTGGTTCGAGAGTGGTTCCATACAGGCGGCGAACCTCGTCCTCGACGACCTCTTCGAGTTTCTCGTGGAAAACGAATGAAAGGAGACGAAATGACGAAGACGACCGGGCGGAGGATACTCCTTCCACCGGAAATAAAGAGCGACCTCACCCGCCGGGAGTTCTTGATCGGGGCGGGGCTTATCGCTCTCGCGCCCGGATGTGGGAGCGATGGAGAGAGTGGCGAGGGAGCGTCCGCGAACGCCCGGATCATCGAGCACAAATATGGAAGCACGGAAGTATCCGGAAGGCCGGAGAGGATTGTGACAGTTGGACTCTCCGACCAAGACGCTGTCCTCGCGCTCGGCGTCAAGCCCGTCGGCGTGACGGACTGGTACGGGGACTATCCCGACGCTACCTGGCCGTGGGCCAGGGACGAGTTCGGCGATGAGTTGCCTGAAGTGGTAGGGGATGCCACGGGATACAACTTCGAGGCCGTTGCCGCCCGGAACCCCGACCTCATCCTCGGACTGTTTTCGGGGCTTACCGGGCAGCAATACGAGACGCTTTCGGAGATCGCTCCGACCATCGCCCGGCCGAGCGAGTATGCTGATTTTGGCGTTCCGTGGCAGGAGGCGACACGTATAACAGGCCGCACGTTAGGCCGGAGTGAGCGGGCCGAAGAGGTGATCTCCGGGATCGAGGCCCGCTTTGCCGAGGCGCGCGAGGAGCATCCCGAATTCGACGGGGCGACGGCGGTGATGGCCGCGTTCAATTCCCCCGGAGACTATACCGTCTACGGACCGGAGGATCCCAGATCCCGGTTCCTGGATTCCCTCGGTTTCGAGTACCCGGATGCGATAGCCGAACTCGTCGGCGCCGGGTCCGCGGCTACGATCAGCGCCGAGCGTTTCGATCTTCTCGACCAGGACGTGCTCGTATGGCTCACAAGCACCCCCCCCGGGCTAATCCCCGAACTCGAAGAAAGTGAGATCTACCAGCGACTCGACGTCGTCCGAGAGGGACGAGACGTCTTTCTGGAAGAAGACGACAAAGTCCTCGACGGCGCTTTGTCGTTCTCCACCGTCCTGAGCCTCCCATACGCCCTCGACAATCTCGTCCCCATGCTCGCCTCAGCCATTGACGGCGACCCCGATACGACGGTGGAATCGAACTCGTGATCCACGCCCGAAACACAGCCGGGGAGCGTGGACTATCGCCACACGTCCGCGCCCATAACGTCGAAGTGATGGTCGAAAGTCCATATGGGAAGCCCGAGGCGCTCGCCGAGAACCGCGAGCAATGCGTCTTCGAGGGTGAGGGCTTGATCCGTATACCGCCTGACCCGAAGCGAAGCCTCCCGATAATCCTCCGGCGCGGGGTTGTGGAGAATCGTACGACGATCCACCTCTCCGAGCCATCGGTGGGCCGCGGCGATTCCGAGTCCGCGGAGGATGAGCTTGTACGCCTCCACCA
>JBOHBL010000186.1:0-4419 GCA_050698295.1 Rubrobacteraceae bacterium
TCGCAGAAGAAACGCCACCCGTGCTACTGCTCTCCGAGGACGAACGAGCGGTCCACAGGCTGCGTTCCCTCGCGCCGCCGGGCTGGGGCGTCGCGCCGCCGGACTCGACCCGCAAAGAACTCGCGGCCGCGGCCGTCGCGGTCGGTCAGGGTCTCATCGTGTTGCCCGCGTCGCTCGCGGAGGACCTTCTCGGAGAGCCCATCGACGCGGGAGAGCCCCCCGAGCCGCTCACGACGCGCGAGCGGGAGGTGCTGGAGCTTCTGGCAAAAGGGTTCTCCAACAAGCTCATCGCCCGCGAACTCTACATCAGCGAACACACCGTCAAGTTCCACCTTTCCTCGCTCTACGCCAGGCTCGGCGTCTCCAACCGCGTCGAAGCCGTCAGCCAGGGCGCTCGCTACGGTTTGATCTCGCTGTGAAAGCGACTCGCCCGGTGGCGACCGCGCTTGCCGGCATTTCAGCTCTGAAGCCTGGCGCCTGAAGATCAAATGCAGATCCCCGAACTCGTGCCATAGATAGCCCTCCCGCAAAGCCTCCCGGTACGCGGCTTCGAGAACGTTCCGGCTCGCTATCGCCTCGAGCATCGCCAGGTGCGAGGAACGTGGCTCGTGCAGACCCGTGAGCATCGCGTCCACCGACCGCACTCCTCTCTCCGGCGTGATGACGACGTTAGTCCAACCTTCGCCGGGATGGACAACACCGCGCTCGTCGGCGACGGTTTCGAGAGCCCGCGCGACGGTCGTCCCGACGGCGATGACGCGCTTGCCGGCCTCTCTCGCGTTGTTGATGAGACGCGCCGTCTCCGGCGGGACTCTGTAGAACTCTTCGTAGGGAGGCTCGTCCTCTTCGAGGCTCGCCACGCCGGTGTGGAGGACGAGGGGTAAGACCTGGACGCCGTTTGCGACGAGGCGCGTGATGAGTTCCGGCGTGAACGCTCGTCCCGCCGAGGGCATCTCCGCGCTGCCGGGCTCGGTGGCGTAGACCGTCTGGTAGTGATCTATCGGCCACTCGTCTTTGACGTAGCCGTAGCGGATGGGGGAGCCGTGCCGGTCGAGGTATTCGTCAACCGGCAGCGGGAGTTCGAGTCTGGAAACCCAGAGACGCGCGCCTTTTTCGATCCTCGCGTACGGCGCGAGGAGTACGGCCTTCCCACCGCCTTCGAGCAGTATCTCCTCGCCCGGGTTCGCCTCAAAGAAAGGTTCGGTATTTCCTCCGGCTTTCCTTCGCGGTTCGACCGTCCAGAGCCCCGCCGGGAGCCGCGTGGAGAGGCGAAGTTCGAGGAGAGTCCCGTCTTCGCGTGTCGCCCGCAGCGCGGCCTTCATGGTGGCGCTGGTGTTGATGACCACCACGTCTCCGGCTTCGAGGAAGCGCGGCAGGTCCCGGAATCGAGTGTGCTCGATCCTTCCCTTCGTCTCGGAGACCATCAACCTCACTTCGTCCCGCGCCAGGCCGCGAGCCTCCGGGGGCTCGGAGGCTTCGAGCTCTTCGGGAAGCTCGAAGTCGAGCGAGTCGAAAGGGATGTTTTTCAGGATCGCCAGAGAACCCATCTCAGACGACCTCCTTCTTCTCTTCGAGGGGTTTGAAAAGCGTGAGTTGCAGACCGTCGGGGGTTTCGAGCCTCCGGTTGAAATCGCCCCACGGCGTCTCGACGGCGACTTCGCCCACCGGTTTCGCGCCTTTTCTTTCCAGGGACTTCGCCATCTCGTTTACATCCTCCGCTTCGAGCGCGAGCCGGACGTGACCGGAGGCTCGTCCTCCCGCTTCGACCTCGTCCACGAACTCGGACTGCTTCCGGTCGAGTATTTCGATGGTCGCCTTCGGGGCGGCGAAGATCACACCCTCGCCGCTCTCGCTCGACCACTCATCCACCACGGGAAGCCCGATCGCCTCTCCATAGAATCTTCTCGTCGCGTCGAAATCGTCCGCGGTGATGGCGACGCGAAGCTCCCGGATGTTTTGCGAGTCTCCGTATTCCTCCGGCAGGTCCTTCGCTCTGTAACGCCCGCTCGGGAGGTCGCCTTCGAGGAGGCGGATTATGCCCGGAATGCTCTCTTCGGGCATTGGCCTGTCGCTTATGTCTTCGTCGGGGAACGCTTCCTGGTGCATCCTCGTTCTCATGTCGCCGGGGTCGGTCGCGTAGACGCGCAGGTCCGGTCTCTCCGCCGCCAGGATGTTCGATATCTGCTCCAGCGCGGCTTTGCTCGAACCGTAGCCGCCCCAGCCTTCGTAGCCTTCGACCGCCGCGTCGCTCGTGACGTTCAAGATCGCGGCTTCGGGACTCAACTCGTCTTTCACCGCCTGAACGAGCGCGAGCGGAGCGAAGACGTTTATCCGGTACACCTCTTCGAGGATATCGAGCGGATAGTCCATCAATTCCGGCTGCGGACTCGGGCCGAGGACGCTCGCGTTGTTCACGAGCGCGTCGAGGCCGCCGGAGTTGTGGACGGCTCTCGCCACCGCCAGGCGGTGCGCCTCGTCGGAGACATCACCCGGTATCGCCGCAACGTTCGCGAGCTTCGAGAGTTCGGCCTCCGCTTCTTCGAGGGCTTGCGCCCCTCTCGCGGCGATGATGAGGTTCCATCCGTCTTCGGCGAGTCTTTTCGCCAGCGCGAGGCCGAGGCCGCGCGAGGCCCCGGTTATAAGGGCTGTGCGTGTTTGTTTATCTGACATATCCTTCTCCTTTTTCGAAACGTTCTCAAGCGACGGAACGGGCGTTGCGCCCTTTGTCCTCCGAGAGTCCCCACGAGACGATCCTCTCCGGGTGGATGCGGATGAACGGACGTTCCCCGGCTATCGCCTCGGCCCGACCGCGGACCTCGACTCCTCGCGGTTGCCACGGCGATCTGCTCACGACGTCGTCCACCACGAAAGCGGCGCGTCCCGACCTCGCGACGTCGCGGAACTTCTTGGACTGCGTCATACCGTGGCCTCCGATGTCTATGGCGTCGCCGTTTCTGGAGAAGCCGACCGGGGCGATGTGCGGCATGCCGTCTCGCCCGACGGTCGCTATGCGCCCCAGAAGCCCGCCGTCGTCGAGGTATTCGGTCTCTTCCCGCGTGAAAATGCCCATCTTCGCCTCCCGTCATCCGTCCTCGCCGCGGCGCAGCCGGTCGAGGATCCCGTCTATGCGTCGTTCTGCCTCCGCCTTCTCGACGATCTCGTAGAAAGGCTCGCCCGCGGGCGCGATGCCGGGCACGACGAGGTCGAAGTCGAGAGAGCGGATCAATTTCAGGCTCTCGATGTACTTCTCCCGGTCGCTGACCCCGTCGAGGACCGCAGCCCTCCATCTGCCTCTCGGAAAGAAGAGAGTGTCGCCGGTGAACAGGACGCGATGCTCCCCAGTGTCCCACAGGTATGCTGTCGCCCCGTCCGTATGTCCTGGAATGGGGATCACCTCGAAGTCCTCGTCGAGCTTGTGACGCTTTGAGAAAGTCTCGTCCACGCTCGAAACTTCGGAGGCCGCCGCGGCATCCGCTTCGTGGACGTGGAGCGGGGCGCCGAAAAGCTCCGCGACCCGGTCGTTGGCGGGCGAGGCTTCGTGGCTGTGGTTCAAATACTGGCGCGAGACGCCGCCGAGGTCGTTGATCTCATCTTCGTCCCGCTCCAATGCCTCGGAGCGGTATATGATCAGGTTTCCGCTTTCGCGTTTGAGCAAGTAAGCGCGTATCTCGAGCGATGGTCCGAACCCGAGCGACTCGGGCGCCGATGCGTACAGGCCGGGTACTACTTCTTCCATGATATGCTCTCCTCTTTCGTCGGTTATCTCTGTCGTTCGGCTTTGCGTTCGACGACTTCCTTCACGCGCTCGTAGTTGAGGCGAAAGAGTTCGAGGGCTCCGGGCAGGTCATCCGGGGTGTCGATCCGGTAGCTTGCCACCGTCCGGCTGTTCGGGAACGCCGGGTGAGCGATCGCTTTTCCGGCCCGGATCAACTCTTCCCTAACCTCACTCGGGAACGAGAAGTCGGCGTGGCCGTCGTCGTGGACGTGCCCGATCTGCGGTTTCCCGTACCTGTAGCCGGTGACCCCGACCCCGCCCGGACCGTCCTCATCCCTGTTCTTCCAGACTCCGGGCCAGCCCAGGACCTCGTCTTCGAGCATTTCCAGCAATTTTTCGGTCATTGTTTTTCTCCTTCTTCTCGACGGGTCAGCGTGGTGAGGGTCCCGACGATCACAGCCCACGCGACCACGTGCATGACTTCGAGCGACATGATCATCGCCACGGGCGCGCCGATGGTTGCGGGCGCGACGAACGAAAGAACAAGCGCCACAATAGAGACGATCCAAAACAACCTCGCGGGACGCCGCGAGAATAGCCCGATCACCGCGAAGACGACCGTCGCCCCGACCGCCCCGACGACCGAGGCGACCACGACCATGCCCGCCGTGATCGGAGACTCTCCGCTCGCCGCGGGAACGAGG
>JBOHBL010000187.1:0-1131 GCA_050698295.1 Rubrobacteraceae bacterium
GCCATCGGCGCCATCTTCCTCGGTGCCCTCGGCGCCGTGCTCGGTACCCTTCGCGGCCGCTCAAATCCTGAACCGCCGGAAGACAAGCCGGACAAGACGTGAAAAAGCCCCGGAAATTCCGGGGCAAACCTGTAGAGACGTAGCATGCTACGTCTCCACGGCATGCTACGTCCCTACGACGCCAGCCGGTCTCCGGGATTTATCACGTGGACTTCGACATCGAGCCCGAGGTCGCCGAGGTGCTGCTGGAACTCTTCCGGGGTGCCGGGCAGGAACGGGAAGGTCCCGTAGTGGATCGGGACGACGTGGCCCACCCCGAGGAGGCGCGTCGCGTGGGCGGCCTCGAACGGGCTCATCACGACGTTGTTGCCGATGGGGAGCAGGGCGAGGTCGGGGTTGTAGAGTTCGCCGATCAGGGCCATGTCCCCGAAGACGCACGTGTCGCCCGCGTGATAGAGCTTGAAGCCGCTCTCGAACTCGATGACCAGGCCCATCGGCTCGCCGCCGTAGATCGTGGACCCGTCATCCGTCTGGATGGACGAGGAGTGGAAGGCGTTCGTGCCTGTTACTTTTACGCCGCCGACCTGTACAGTGCCGCCCTTTTGGAGCGGCATCGCGTTCTCGACGCCCTGGCTCTGGAGGTAGGAGAAGGTCTCGAAGTTCGCCACCACCGTGGCTCCCGTTTGGGCCGCGAGCGAGAGCGTGTCGCCGAAGTGGTCGAAGTGGCCGTGGGTGAGGAGTATGGTGTCGAGTTCCCCGACCTCCTTGAGTTCCTCGGGGGTTTGGGGATTCTCGGTGATGAACGGGTCTATGAGGATCTGCTCGTCGCCCGCGGTCGTCAGCCGGAAAGCGGCGTGTCCGAGGTAGGTGATCCCGGCTCCGCCCAACAGTTGCTCCATCCTGCATCCCTCCTGATAGTCGAGAACTCCCAACGAATACAGATTAACGTATACCCGACCGGTTCGCTGGGGAAACGGAGGATGAGCTATACTGCCCGGCTCGGTTCATTCCGGGCCGGCTCTCGAAACCGGGCCGCGAAATGGAGAAGGACTTCCGAGAGGGCTGTGTTTTGAAGCCGGCGATTCTTCTCGCGACGCTTCCCTGGGGGGCATCCAGCCCGCGACACGCCCC
>JBOHBL010000188.1:0-1240 GCA_050698295.1 Rubrobacteraceae bacterium
GGATTCCATCCTGGGGCGCGCCGTCGCCCTGAAAACGCTGCATCATCGCTACGCGGAGATCCCCTCGTTCCGCCGCCGCTTCAGGCAGGAGGCGCGGGCGATGGCCTCCCTCGACCACCAGAACATCGTCAAGGTCTACGACATCTCCCACGACGGCGAGGTGCCGTTCATCGTCGCCGAGTGCGTCGCCGGCCAGGACATCGCGGGGCTTCTCGCCGAGGAGCATGGACGGCTCGACGAGGGGTTCGCCCGAAAAATAGCTTCTCAGCTTTTGAACGCGCTCGCGTACGCGCACGAGCGTGGGATCGTCCACCGCGACATCAAGCCCTCGAACATCCTCATAACCCCGAACGGCGCCGTGAAAGTCGCGGACTTCGGCATCGCGCGCATCGTCGACGACGACATCGAGACGGGAGAGCCGGGCGAGGTCATAGGCAGCGCCCGCTATATGTCCCCGGAGCAGCTCCGGGGCCGCGAGGCGACCCAGGAGAGCGACATCTACTCGGTGGGCATCCTCCTGTACCATTGTCTGGCCGGGAGACCGCCCTTCTCCGGGGACCTGAAGACCCTGGCCCGGCAGCAGCTCCACGAGACGCCCAAGCCGCTGCGGAGGATAAACGGTGGGATCACGCCGCACATGGAATCTGTGGTCCTGAAGGCGCTGGAGAAGAAGCCACACCACCGCTACCCCTCAGCCACCGCGATGCTCGACGACCTGGAGAACGAATCCCTCCCGAACATAATGATGGAGGAAACCCGGGAGACGCCGAAGAACCCCCGGAAAAAACGGAGCCGGAGTCGCGGCAGGATCGCGCTCGTCTTCGCGCTCGCCGCGCTGCTCCTGGGAGCGGGCACCGCCGTCGGGGCGACCGGTCTCGGGTACCTGGACCCGGCGGAAGAAGCCGGGGAGGCATTGACGCCCGCCGAGCCCGTCGAGAGCAGCCCGCCGGAGCCGCCGGCGGAGCCCATCGAAGCCAGGCCGGTGGACAGAGAAGAGAACGTCGCCATGCAGCCCGTCCCGCAGGTCAGCCCGTACTTCGACTATTCAGCCGAGGAGATACTCCGCAACCAGGGCTTCGACGTTCGAATCGTCTACAGCTACCAGAACGGCTACGCCAACCGGGGCGTCGCCTGGGGGAGCGACCCGGCGTTCGGAGAGATGGCCCCCATAGGCTCCACGGTGACGGTCTTCGCCACCCCGAAGGACGACTTCCAGCCACAACTCCAGACGGCCTCCACC
>JBOHBL010000189.1:0-5246 GCA_050698295.1 Rubrobacteraceae bacterium
GGCGGAGCGTGATCACGGACAGGCAGGTTCCTCTGACACGAACGCGGAAAGCAACGCCTCACCCGTCGCCGAAAAGGCCGGGCGCATCGCGTGTTCGAGGCGCCCGCTGCCGCATCCGGTGGTCTCAGCCATTCCCGGTTCCGTAATCGTTGGGAAGGGTCGTGCCAAGTCCGGCATCCTCCGCTCTTTGCAAAATGAGGTACGCGAGCGCGACATCGGTGGTCGCCAGCCCGCGGTGCCAGAAGAGGGTCCGCTCCTCCGGATGCTCGCGTCCCGGCGCGTTTCCTGCAACGATGTCGCCGAGTTCGGCGTGGAGCGTCTCTTTCGTGAGGAGTCCCTCGTCAACGTGACGGCGCAAAGCTCCGAACCGCCCCGCGCGCGCCTGTCCCCAGTCGTCCACGACGACCTTGTCCATTGCCTCGGTGAGCGAGAGTTCCACCGCGCTCACGGTTCCGTACGGCACCACGAACGTTCCAGGCGTGACCCACTCGGTTTTCAACAGCGGCGTCGGTTCCGTAAGGCGCGAAGCCTCGACCATGATGTCCGCCCCGACGAGCGCCTCCTCTGCTGTCGCGACCGCCTTCACGGGCTTGCCGAGATGTTCCGATAAATTCTGTGCGAACGCTTCCCGCGATTCCGGGCGTTTGCTCGTCACCCGTATCTCCTCGAAGTCGAAGAGGTCGTCGAGCATGGTCACGTTCCACCACGCGGTTCCGCGCGAGCCGACGTGTCCCAGAATTTTGCTGTCGGGGCGGGCGAGGTGCTTCGCTCCGAGGGCGGTGAGCGCGCCGGTTCGGGCGCTCGTGATCATGGTCGCGTCCACTATCCCAAGCGGAACGCCCGTCTCCGGGTCGAAGAGGTTGACGAGGGCCATCTCGCTCGGCAGCCCCAGCTTGTAATTGTCCACGAAGTCGCCCACGATCTTTACGCCGCACACGTTCTCGGGACCGATGTACCCGCGAAGTACGTTGAAATGCCCCTTGCCGCCGTTCGGGGGCATCAAGTGCATCCTCGGTTCGAGTACCACATCCCCCTCGCCCTGCGCCCGAACCGCCCCCTCCACCGACCGGAGGATCTCCCCCCGCGTGAGTCCGACGCGCTCCGCATCCTCCCCCGAAACATACCGAAGCCGCGAAGCCTTCATCCATCACCCCTCATGCGTCGCGCCTACCTTCGAAAGAGAACAAAGGCTGGACACGCAGATACACAATGGAAGCGCGATCCAACAAGAGGACTCTCCGGCAAGCCCTTGAGAATAACCATATACAGCGATTCCCCGCCATACCGTTTTGATCCCCCTGAGCTGGCTGTCTCCACTATTTCTGAATAGATTTATACAGTACTTGAGTAGCTCCGTCAAACATTGTGTTGAAAATCTTTGTTCGAGGCGGCGTAGTGGCGCTGTCTCTACGAAGCTGACGGGTCTGGCATGTAAGAAGCAGTTGGAAAGCGGGTTGGGTGGATCCCATTCGAGCAGGCTTGGCAAACTGGCTGGAGAAGGAGGATCGACAATCAAGAAGAGTATTGCCAATCTTCGATCAGGCGCGGCGGGTCTGCCACGCTGGGCAGGATGTGAGTGTGCTTCGTTTTGCCGAGCCTGTCGAGGTCGTGGCTACCCGTAAGGACGCCCACCACGCCGCGCGCCAGCATTGCTGCCCGCCATATCAAAGACGACGAGTTCTATGGCGCTCACCGCCAGTTCTCCAGCGACTCCCGAAAGATAGTCGCGAGTTCGTCGGGGCCGGCCTCTCTGGGAGCGATGGTCAACTGCCGCTGTTGTTTGACCGCCCCGGCGACCAGACCATCAATGTCTTCTTCGTCGTAGCCCATCTCCCGGAGGCCGCTTGGGGTTCCCACATCCTTCATCAGTCGAGTGAGGACATCGGGGAGCGTGTTCTCGTCGGCGTTTGGGAGAGGTTCGCCGGCGATTAGCTCGGCGGCTTTCCTGTGCTTCTCCGGGTCGGCTTCGTAAGTGAAGCGAAAGGAGGCGGGCGAGGTTGCGATCACCGCGAAGCCGTGTGGCACGAACGGCGCTTCCGGGTAGCCCGGAGAGCGAAAAACGTGCTTCAAGCTGGCTATGGGATAGGCGCAGGCGTGGGGGATGGCGGTGCCTGCGGATCCGAAGCCGATCCCGGCGATGGAGGCCGCCAGCATCATGTTTCCGCGAGCCTCTATATCCTCGCTGTCGGCCACGGCCCGCCTCAGAAACCTGCCGCTGTATTCGAGCGCCGTGGCCGCCCACAGGTCGGAGACGGGGTTGGAGCCTTGAAACGGCGGACGATGCTCGGGGCTTTCCGGGGCGGGACGGGAATGGAAGGGCCGCGCGGTAAATGACTCGACGGCGTGGCAGGCCACGTCCAGCCCGCAGGCCGCCGTCACGTCGGGCGGCATCGAAAGCGAGAGCAACGGGTCCACTATCCCGTGGTCCGGCCTCAAGAAGCGGTGGGAGATCGCGGCTTTGGTCTTGAGTTCCGGAAGATCCATGACGGCGATTGTAGTGGCTTCGGAACCTGTCCCGGCCGTGGTGGGTATCGCGAGGAACGGCTTGAGCGGCGATGGCGGTTTACGCCCGCCGCCCACCGGAGGGTGGATGTAGTCCATAAGTGGAGCGGGATGCGTGGCGACGAGGTTCGCTACCTTCGCGGTATCGAGGGTCGAGCCGCCACCGACCCCGACGAATCCGTCGAACCCTCCCTCTCTGGCGAAGTCCGCCGCCTCCCGGAAAGATTCCAGCGACGGTTCGACCTTTACCCGGTCGAAGGTTTCGCACTCGATCCCTTCGGACTCCAGTATCTCCCTGACCTTGCCCGTGATCCCAGCCCGGACTACCCCTGGGTCGGAGAGAAGCATCACCCGCTTCGCCCCGAGTCGCTTCATCTCCCATCCAGCCTCTTCGGCGGAACCAGGTCCGAAGGTGATCGGGGTGGACTCCAGCTTGAAGCGGCTTTCGCGGGCCTGATCGCTTTCCGTCATCGTCGAATCCTCCCTTGATTTATGGAACCGGTTCGGGTTTCCGCGTTTCGGCTGCCTCCGTCGCCGGAACAATGTCTCTGTCCGTTACACATCAAGCGATTTGCTTGTCGAGTGAGGTCGCGCGTTCGCCGGTCGGCGCATCCCTGGCTCCTGAAGCGGGAGGATGGGAAACGAGGCATCGGCTGGTGTCTTGGGCGATCATCGTTTCCTCGTCCACCGCGATTACGTATGCGCGGATTTTGGAGTTATCGGCGCTGATCCTGCTATCCACGCCGACGGCGCGGACGTTTCGTCCCGTGTCTATCTCCAGACCGCACCATCCCATACGATCGCAAACACGGGCGCGTATCTCCGGCGCGTTCTCCCCGATTCCGCCGCCGAAGACCACCGCGTCCGCGCCGCCCAGAACAGACAGATACGAACCCACGTACTTGCGCGCGCGGTGGCAAAACATCTCGACCGCCAGAGAGGCGCGTTTATCTCCGCGGACCTCGGCTTCCAGCAGGTCTTTCATGTCGCGGGAGACGCCGGATACACCCAGAAGCCCCGACTGCTTGTTGAGCCAGTCCTCGACTTTTGCGACGCTGGCGTTTTCCCGGTCGGCCAGGAATCCAACGAGGGAGGGATCCAGGTCCCCGCACCTGGTCCCCATCATCAGGCCCTCCAGAGGGGTGAACCCCATCGAGGTATCCACCGAGCGGCCACCCCTCACCGCGGCAGCCGAGCAACCGTTGCCCAGTTGCAGCGTAACCAGCTTCGTCTTCTCGACCGGCTCGCCGACGATGGCCGAGTAGCGCTCGGTCATATAGCGGTGGGCCGTGCCGTGGAAGCCGTAACGCCGCACGTGATGTTTACGGCTCAACCATTGCGGGATCGCGTACCGGGACGCGTGTTCCGGCATGGCGCTGTGGAAGGCGGTATCGAAGACCGCCACCATTGGGACGGAAGGCCCCAGCAACGTCCGCGCGGCGCGTATAGTCGCCAGCGAAGGGCCGTTATGCAGCGGCGCCAACTCAACGAGAGACTCGATAACCTCCATGACTTCGGCGTCGATCAGGGCCGGCTCATCGAAGTGACGACCGCCGTGGACGATCCGGTGCCCGACGGCATCCGGGCCGCCGGCTCCGATCAGACCGGTGGATCTCAACCAGCCGAATACGTGGCGGCACGCTCTTTCGTGGTCCGGGGCGTCCGCGAACTCCAGCAAAGACTCTCCGCCCTCCGCGGAGAAATCCACGGACGGCTTCTCGTCGCCGACGCACTCCACGCGGCCACCAGCCAGTTCGCGCTCGGCGCCAAAGCCTTCGTCCCCCAACTCGATGAGCTTGAACTTGAGGGTCGAACTCCCGCAATTGAAAACGAGGACTTTCATCGGATCCGGCACCCTCTACCTCGCACCGTATTCCACCTTTCCGCCGACAATGGTCATGGCAACGGGGATCTCTTTGATCTCCTCGGGAGCCACCCTGTACGGGTCGGCTTCGAGGACCACGACATCGCCCAGCTTGCCCTCTTCGATGCTCCCTTTTACGTCCTCCTCGTGAGCCAGATACGCGCTGTCCAGCGTCATGGAGCGAAGGGCCGCCTCCACCGTTACTGACTGTTCCTCGCCCAGCGTCCGTCCGCCGCTCGTCCGTCGGCTGACGGCGGTTCCTATGGAGAGAAGCGGGCTTATGGGCGTCACAGGGGTGTCGTTGTGCAGA
Organism: Rubrobacteraceae bacterium; assembly: GCA_050698295.1. Lineage (GTDB taxonomy): Bacteria > Actinomycetota > Rubrobacteria > Rubrobacterales > Rubrobacteraceae > JACCWD01. Next base: position 4,677 of record JBOHBL010000189.1, read on the forward strand.
CCGAACCGGATCCCTCGCTCCAGCGCCGATGCGAGAGGGTCTATGCGGGCGGCGCGCCCCGGACCCAGGAAAATGTCATGGTGCCTGTCTCCCCAGTACCAGACGTGCGCGGCGAAGAAGGACACGGTTATACCCAGGTCCCGGATCCGGTCGAGCTGATCCTCGCCTGTGGTCTGGCAATGTTCGATGCGGTGCCGATGGTCTGGGCGGGGATCGTTCTTTATTGCCCGTTCGTAAGCGTCGAGGTTGGACTCGATGGCGGCGTCGCCGTTGCCGTGGATCCAGACCTGCCAGCCCGCCGAGTGAGCCTCCGAAACCATGCGGTCGAGCTCTTCCTGCGCCCAGATCAGATGGTGGTCCGTTGGTTCCGCCTCTCCGTAATACGGCTCTCGCAGCGCCGCGGTGCGAAGCTGAATGGACCCGTCCTGAAACAGCTTGACCGCCACCGGACGTACTCTGTCCGGGTCTCCGGGCCAGTCGAGTCCCGGCCCCTTGCCTTCCCGAAGCTCCTTCCACAGCGGATACAGGATCGCCGCCCCGAGACGCAGCGGAACGTCCCCGGTCTGCGCC
>JBOHBL010000190.1:0-1064 GCA_050698295.1 Rubrobacteraceae bacterium
CCTCGCGGGAGGTCCGATCCTCCTCTCCCAAACCCAGATCGACGAAACCGCGAACAAAATGGCCGCCGGCTACGGCAGCATGAGAAAGATAGACAAACCCTGTCCCAAATAGCAGCCGTGAGAGCGCTTTCGTACCCCGCTACATCCGGGACATCAAAGAGACGGAGCCCACGTAGCATGATACGTTGCTAGCCGGCTCGGGAAAGGTGGAAGAGGCGTACAGCGGGTTCACGGAGATACTGGATGCGGACCTGCATGGCGCGGGCCGCGCTGTTCTTCGCTTCTCCTGGAGCATACGTGTCCGACATCGGATAGCATTTATGTCGTGTTGCGATGCTTCCGGGAGGAACCAGGGCTTTGAGACGAAACCGAGGAATCGCCACGCGCCGGGGAGAGGTTTGAGCGGCATGAACCTCGACCCCGATCAACGCCGCGCCGTCGAACACCTCGGCGGACCTCTGCTCGTTCTCGCCGGACCGGGTACCGGGAAAACGGGGGTCCTCATCTCTCGCGTCGCCCACCTCGTCGAGGAGCGAAAGGTCGAGCCGCGACGCATCCTGGCGCTCACTTTTTCGCGGCGCGCCGCCGAGGAGATGCAGTCCCGCATCCTGGCGCGTTCTCCGGAGGCGGCGGACGTGGAGGTGAGGACGTTCCACTCGTTCGCGCTGCGTCTCGTCCGCAGGCATCACAGGCGACTCGGCTTCGAAAGGCCGCCGGACATCCTCCCGACCGCGAGGCAGTGGGCCACCATCAAAGACCTCCTCAAAGACGAAGACCCCATCGAATGGGACCTCGCCCCCAACGCCTTCGACCGCTCCGCGACCGTGCGGGAAGTCTACGACTTGATGCTTCGCGCCCAGGAACACCTGAAAGGTCCGAAGGAGCTGCGCGAGTTCGGCGAGAGGCACGACAGACCGTACCTTTCGCGCGCCGGGGACCTTCTCGAAAGATACAGACACCGTCTCCGCGAGGACTCCGAGGTGGACTACGAGCGGGTCGTCCAGCTCGCCATCGAGCTTCTTCGCTCGCTGGCGCTCGCCGGGAGTAGGGAGTCGGGAGTAGGG
>JBOHBL010000191.1:0-2067 GCA_050698295.1 Rubrobacteraceae bacterium
GCCCACCCCGTCGGCGCGGCTTATGAGGGTCGTCTCGTTGGTGGGGGTCTGCGCCCCGGCCGCTCCGACGACGAGCGCCGCCATCATAACCGCGAACAAAACGAAAACGACGGCCTTCCTGTTTTCCAGCTTCGTCCTCATAATCTCTCGCTCCTTCCTTCGTTCATGGTCTTCGAACGTCTCGCCGGACACGGTGTCCGGGCGTCGTGATGGGACCGTGGCGAGGAGCGTGAACCCGCCCGTCCACTCTCCTCGAACCGGTCGCGGCTCCGATGCTCGGGGAACCGCGACCGGCTGATTTCTCTATTGCGTGGGGACGCAGAAGACGTAGTAGACGCCCGTAATATCCTCCGAACCATTGTTCCTGACCGCGGCCACCCACGTGTCCCCGTCGAAGGGGCCGCTGCTCGTGATGCGCCCCCGAGCCAGACCGGTGATGTTGTTGTTGTCAATGTTGTACCAACCGCCGCTTATGACCTGTTGATTGGGGCCCGGACAGTTAATGAAGGCACGCTGAGTGATTTGGTTTTCAAGCGTGTTGGTGCCCGGTACGGTGGAGGGGTCACTTCGCCGAAGGTGTACATCGAGGATGTTCGACCCGGACGGCCCCACCAGTCCCCGTGGCCCGGTCGCCCCGATTGCGCCCCGCGGCCCCGTCTCTCCGGTTTCTCCTTGCGGACCGACGGCTCCGGTTTCGCCCGGCTCACCCTGTGGCCCCGTCTCTCCTTGCGAGCCGGCCTCTCCGGTTTCGCCCTTCTCTCCTTGCGGGCCGGTCTGGTTCCAGAAGATCGCGCTCTCGTGGGGTCGGCACTCGTCGGAGATGCGGAGAAGCCCAATGCCCCGGTCGTTGTAGCAGGCGTTGATGACCCCGTTCGACTGCGCGATGACCGCCTGTGCGACGAAGACGAGGCCGACGGCTAAGGCGGCTCCCGTCACGATGCGGAGCAACAGCGGCCTTCTTATGGAAAACAAAGCTCTCATTCCATTCTTCTCCTTTTGGGTCGGTTTCCATGAAAATTCCGGCGGCGCATTTCTCCGGGGGAGCGCGGACGCTCGGCTTGCAGTTCCCGCAGTCCGCGACTCTGCGGCGGTCGGTCGGCGCGGCGGCCATAAACAAGCTCCTTTCCTCGGGTCCGTCGCCGACCACGATATTCCAGCCGCGCAACGCAAACGCAACAAGGAGCGCAATGGGAGCAAGCCCGTATATACTGAGTTATGGACAGTGGCGGCCTGTTTGATTGGGACGAAGGCAACGAGGAACACATCGCGCGCCACGGCATTGAGCCATACGAGGCGGAGGAGGCATTGCTGGATCCCAAGCGGGTGGGGACGATAGGGGCGACGGCGGCGGGGCGAATATTGGCCGTGGTCTTCACCCGCCGGGAAGGAAAGACGAGGCCGATCATGGCTCGGAACGCCACAGACAAAGAGAAGCGCCGCTACAGGAGGTGATAGCCATGACGGAAGAGAACAAACTCAAAGAAGTCAACAGCCTGGAAGAGATACCCGAGTTCGAGAGCGAGGCGGAGGAAGCGGAATTCTGGTCCACGCACTCCTTCGGCGACGGGTTGCTGGACGAGATGAAGCCGATACCGGAGGGCGAGTTGCCGCCCCCGCGTTCGCCCGGGAACCCCGTCTCGATCCGGCTGGACGCCGACTTGTTGAACAGGCTGAAGGCGCTGGCCGCCGCGAGAGGCATCGGCTATCAGTCCCTCCTCGAGCAATTCATCGCCGAGAGGGTCTGCGATGAGGAGAAGCGCGAAGGCACCTTGAAATGACGCCCCCGGTGGGCTTCTCCCCTCATTCGCGAGCGGGGGTCGCCGTCCATTCCATCGTCGTCCCCGTCCGGGGCGGTTCGGGGCGGTGTTCGCCGGGATAGGCGAAGACGAGTTCGGGGCCGTGTCCCGGCTGCGGGCGGTCGAGGTCGCAGCCGTGGAGTTCGACGAGCTTCTCTTTGAACCACACGTCGAAGGGATGCTCGGAGGATCCCAGCCGCCTGAGCGCCTCCCTCGGGTTCTGGATCTCCACTTGCGCCACGGCCATTTCCCGGCGGGGCGAGTACACAAG
>JBOHBL010000192.1:0-3104 GCA_050698295.1 Rubrobacteraceae bacterium
GTGTCATGGACGGAGGAGCGGAAAAAGCCCTGATCCCCCTTGCGGAGTTCGAGAGGTTTCTGGAAGAAGAGGCGTCTCTGGCGGAAGAGTTCGACCTCTCGCTCGCCCTGATCGTCGTCTCGCGCGAAGCCGGATGGAACGAAGACTCCACGCGCCGGGCTCTGGGCATCCTTCGCCTCGCGGACCTCGCTGCTCTCCTATCCCCGAACCACCTCGTCGCGTTCCTGCCGAATACCGGCTTCGAAGGAGCGAGAGCCGTCGAGAGACGCATGACGGATACCCTTCCAGACGCCGCCTTCGGCATGACGCTCCGCCGACCGGGCGAGGGAGGCTCCGAATTCCTCCGGCGCGCCCGCGAGGACTTCTAGTCGCCCGCGGTTTCCACCGGCCACGCCAATTCGCGCCCGTCCTGATCCACGAGGACGATCTCTTTGTTCGATGGATCCGGAGCTTCGATCCTCGCTATGGCGTACGGATAGGTGAGGGCTTGGGTCACGATCGCGCCCTCCGGAGGACTTTTCAACGCGAGTTCCACGATCACCCGCTCTCCCTCCAGCCTCGCCGCCTCGACCTCGACGGCATAACCTCCCGTGTTCTTCCGCCCCCAGAACACGGCGAGGTACGCGCCGCCATCAGCGACGCCCGTCGTACTCTCCGCGCCGCGCAAAGCCCTGCCCAGGTCCAAATTCCCGCCGAGCGTTCGGGAAAGGGCTTCGAGAGACGGCGCGACGACCGCGTACGGGCGTTCCTCTCCCTGACCGGAACTGCCGGAGGCTATACGCTCGATTTCCAGCATCTGGTCCTCCCCGGAAAGTGGTTCTGTCCGCTCGGAGGTGGTCCCCGTCGTCGGCTGCTGACTGGTCTCCAAATCCGTGGACGTTCCCCCGCCGTCTCCCGTCCCGCAGGCGGACGAGAGCGAGAAAAGCACCGCCGCGAGTACCGCGAGCGCAAGGCGTCCGGGATCTTGTCGTGTCTCGCCGGGCAAAATCCTCCTCGGCTTCAAGATAACATGACCCGGACGGTTTCGCCGTTGCGGGGAGCCGGACTATTCGGCGGACTGCCTCGCGCGTACAAGTCCACACGTTGCGTCGCACCTGTCTTTGCCATATATTTTGCCGACGCGCGTCCGCTTTGGGAGGGAGAACTCTTGGAAACTCTGGCATTCGATGTCATGGTCGAGAAGGTAAAGGACGAGGTCGTCGGCTGGCGAAGACATTTGCACGAGAACCCGGAGATTTCTTTCGAGGAGAAGGAGACGTCGAAGTTCATCTATGAAACGCTCGAATCTTTCGGCGGCCTCGAACTCTCGCGTCCAACCGGGACGAGCGTCGTGGCGCGGCTGATCGGGGAGAACCCCGGAAGGACCATCGCGCTGCGGGCGGACATCGACGCGCTCCCGATTCACGAGGAGAACGACTTCGAGTTCGTCTCGAAAAAGCCCGGCGTGATGCACGCTTGCGGCCACGACGCTCACACGGCGATGCTCCTCGGGGTCGCGAAGATACTGTCGGGGATGAGGGAAAGTATTGCCGGCGAGGTCCGTCTTATCTTCCAGCACGCCGAGGAACTGGGACCCGGCGGAGCCGAGGAACTGGTCGAGAAGGGAGTGATGGACGGAGTTGACGCCGTTGTGGGCATCCACCTGTGGGCGAGCCTGCCGACCGGCGTCATCGGACTCGCATACGGCCCGATGATGGGTTCTCCCGATACCTTTAACCTGACCATAAAAGGCAGCGGCGGACACGCGGCGATGGCCCACAAAACGGTTGACTCCATCGCGGTCGGGGCGCAGGTCGTGACGAATTTGCAGCACGTCGTCTCGCGCAACATAGACCCGATGGACAACGCCGTCCTCTCGGTGACGAGGTTCACGGGTGGCGCGACCCACAACGTCATCCCGGGCTCCGTCGAGATGGAGGGCACGGTGAGGACGCTCGACCCGGAGGTCAGGAAGCAGATGCCCGAGCTCATGGAGCGCGTCATAAAGGGCGTGACGGATGCCCACGGTGCCACTTACGACCTCGACTACGACTTTGGCTATCGTCCCGTCATAAACGACGAGGATGTCACCCGCGTCGTCGAGGTGGCGGCGAGAGGCGCCTTCGGAAACGAAGCCGTCGAGCTTCAGCGTCCCACGATGGGCGCCGAGGACTTCTCGGCATATCAGACGAAAGTTCCGGGGACTTTTATATGGGTCGGCGCGGGCAATGAGGAGAAGGGGATAGTCCACCCTCACCACCACCCGCGCTTCACCGTGGATGAGGCCGCGCTTCCTATCGGGATGAGGATGCACCTCGAAGCGGCGATGAGGCTGCTGGATGGAGGGAGTGCGGGATAAGCTCGTCTCCCCGGCGAGAAACCCGGCCGGTCTCATGTACAATACGCGGCGAGAAAAGGGTTCGGGGAGGAGGAACTTTGGAGCGGAACAAAAAGATCGCTCTGGGGATGGGCGTCTATTTCCTGATATGCACGATTGCCATGATCTGGCCGGGCGCGGTCGTCGCCAACCGCATCGAGCCGCTGGTGTTCGGGTTGCCGTTCTTCTTTTTCTGGTACGTGTTGTGGGTCTTCATGGTCTTCATCGGGTGTTTGGTCCTGTACCGTCTGGAGCACGGAGGTAGGGAGTGATGCAGGATTGGATGATCGTAACCGGAATCACGGTCGTGTACCTGATCGCCGTTCTCCTGATCGGGCTGAGGGCCCGCAACCGGGAGTCTTCGACGCTGGAAGGGTATGTGGCCGGCGGGCGCAGCATCGGGCTGTTCATCCTGTTCTTCATTATGGGGGCGGAGATCTTCTCGGCGTTCGCCTTTCTGGGCGGGCCTGGATGGGCTTACGGTCAGGGCGCCCCGGCGCTGTACCTGATGGCGTACCTGGGACTTGGGCTTTTGCCCTGGTGGGTCCTCGGCCCCAGGACGGCTCGTCTGGGTAGGAAGCACGGATACCTGACGCAGGCCGACCTCATGTCGGATAGGTTCTCCAGCAGGGGGCTTTCCGCCATCATCGCCCTGGTGAGCGTCGGGGCCTTCATACCGTATCTGACGCTCCAGATCACGGGCGCCGGATACCTGTTCGAGGCCGCCACGGACGGGAACGTCCCGTTC
>JBOHBL010000193.1:0-2126 GCA_050698295.1 Rubrobacteraceae bacterium
ACATCGCTCACCGCGCCGATGGAGAGCGCCCCGATCATCATCCCGAACAACCCGTACGAGGCGATGACGCCCACGCCGGAAGCCGTCAAACCCCACGGCTCGTAATCCAGCAAAGCCGGGGTCACGGCCCCGAGAACGACGAGATCGAACCCGTCGAGCGCGACCGCCACCCAGCACAAAACAACGACCCACCGCGCCGCGCCTCCCACGCCCGAAGTCATCTTCCCTCCTCCGTCAAATAACCAGCTTCACCACTCCGCCCTCAGTTCCTTCGGCCCCCGGAACGACATGTTCGGATCGAACTCGAAGGTCTGGTCGGGCGGGGAGAGACGCAGGTCGGGGAGCCTCCGCGTCAAAAGCTCGAAGGCGATCTTCGCTTCCAGCCTCGCCAGCGGCGCGCCGAGGCAGAAGTGGATGCCGTGGGAGAACGCTATGTGCTTGTTCGCGTTCTCGCGGCGGATGTCGAACGTATCGGGGTTCTCGAAGACGCTCTCGTCGCGGTTGGCCGAGGCGAGGAGCAGCATCAGGCGCGCGTTTTCCGGGACCTCGACACCAGCGATTTCGACCGGCTTCGTCGTCGAGCGTCGCCACGAGGGGACCGAGGTGTCGCGCCGCAGCGTCTCTTCGACGGCGTTCTCGATGAGATCGGGGTTTTCGCGCAGTTCGTCCCAAAGTTCCGGGTTCGAGAGTAGGTTTCGGAGGCCGTTGAGGATCGCGTTCGTCGTCGTTTCGTGGCCGGCGAAGGAGAGACTGTAGCAGATGCTCACCACTTCATCGAGGCCCAGGTTCTCCTCGTCCTCGGCCCGGATGCGGAGCAGGTCGCTGGCGTAGTCGTCGCGGAGGTCTTCGGCCCGTTCGTGGACGAAGCCCTCGATGTAGTCGAAGAAGGCGGTCATCTTCTCGACGGTTTCGAGCTGTTCGTCGGGCAGGGGTCGTCCCCACGTCACTTTCAGGCGATCGGAGCACCAGCTTTTCAGCGTCTCGACGTCTTCTTCGGGGTAGCCGATCATGCCGAAGACCACGCTCGCCGGCAGCGGGAACGCGAACTCGCGCACCATGTCGGCGCGTCCTTCGGGGGCGATTTCGTCTATGAGGCGGTTCGCCACCTCGCGGATGCGCGGTTCCATCTCGGCGACACGTTTGGCCGAGAACGCCCTCGCGGCGTGCTTGCGCGTGCGTTTGTGCAGGGGCGGGTCGGCGGTCGAGGTGGTCGGCTTGACGCGCACGCCCGCCTTGAGCTTTGCGAGCGCCTCGCCCGTCAGAGGATAGAGCGGTTCCTGCACCCTCACGTTCGAGAAGGTATCCGGGTCGCCGACTATGTTCTTTATGTCCTCGTAGCGACTTATGACCCAGAAATCTATCTTCGGCGCGTAGAATATTGGGGCTTCGCGTCGGAACTTCTCGAAATACGGGTACGGGTCGGCGAGGTAGTCCGCGTCCAACGGGTCGAAGTCTTCGTTCACCGGGTAGTCCCTCTGTTTGTCCTCGATCATTCGTTTCTCCTTTCCCCCGCGGCCTGCTCAATTATCTTTCTCGTACTCCCTCAAAACGCGCTGTGCCGCGGCGAAGGCGGCGTTCGCAGCCGGAACCCCGCAATACACCGCGCTGTGGAGGAGGACTTCTTTTATCTCGTCCTCTGTCAGCCCGTTCCTCAGCGCGGCCCGGACGTGCATTTCGAGTTCTTCCATTTTCCCGAGCGCGACCATCGCCATCAGCGTGATGCAGCTTCGCGTCTTCCGGTCGAGGCCGGGGCGAGTCCATACCTCGCCCCACGCATACCGCGTGATGAAGTCCTGAAAATCGGCGGTGAAGTCGTCCTTCCGCGACATAGCCCGGTCCACGTGAGCGTCGCCGAGGACTTCCCGCCGGACCTTCATGCCCCGTTCGCGTCTCTCGTCATCCATCGAGATGCTTCAGGATCTCGCTCGTGAACCGCTCGGGCTCTTCGACGTTGGAGATGTGCGCGGCATAGGGGATGACAGTCATCCGCGCGTTCGGGAGCGCGTCCCGGATCTCCTCTCCGCGCTCGGGCGGAGTCGCCGGGTCTTCGGAGGCGGAGACGACGAGCGTGTCGGCTTTTATCTTTCCGAGTCTGTCCCGGAGGTCCATGTCGCGGATCGCCACGC
>JBOHBL010000194.1:0-15475 GCA_050698295.1 Rubrobacteraceae bacterium
TTCAGGTCTACGACGCGGGCAAGGACGCCACCGACGAACATGAAGTCTCCTACATCGTCATGGAGTACGTCTCCGGCGGAGATTTGAAGGAGATGATGGAGAAAGAGGGGCCGCTCTCCGGGAAGGAGCTGTCGAAGATAGGGGCGAGCCTCGCCGCGGGACTGGCGCACGCCCATGAGCGGGGCGTCATCCACCGCGACATAAAGCCCCAAAACGTCCTCCTCGACGAGTATGGGAGACCGAAGCTCACCGACTTCGGGATCGCCCGTGCGCTGGATGCGACGGTCCAGACGACGAGGACCGGGTCGTATCTGGGAACGGCGCTCTATTCGGCGCCGGAACAGCTCAAAGGCGAGGAGGTCACGCCCAAGAGCGACGTGTATTCGCTGGGCGTTACGTTGTATCACGCGACCGTCGGCGAGCCTCCGTTTTCGGGAGGTCCCATCGAGGTGGCCAGTCAGCAGATGACCAGAGACCCCGAACCGCCGCGCGGTCGCGGAGCGAAAATAACGCCGGAGATGGAGACTTTGATCATGGCCTGCCTCTCCAGAGACCCGGATGGGCGCCCGACCTCCGGCGAACTCCAGACGAAGCTCCTTCAGGCCGGCGCCGTCGTCTCGAGTGCGTCCGAAGGGTACAAGGACGCGGCGGTCGGAGCCGGGGCTCTTCAGAAGCTCGGCGATTCCGGGAGGGCCGACGGGCTTCCGGAGGGCACGGTCGTCTTCGAGAGGCGCGACTTCCGGGGGGGCGGTCGGGACAGGGGACTCATGATCCTCGCCGCCGCCGCGCTTTTGTTCCTGCTCTTCGCCGCTTTTGGAGCGTGGACCCTCATGGGTGGCGGAGGCGACGAGGCGTCGGACCCCAGCGCGGACGCGGCGCGGCAGGAAGAGCAGACTCAAGGCGGCGGTTCCGACGAGGAACAGGCGTCTTCCGGCGAGGAGGAGCAGCAGCAGCAGAACGAGCAGCCCTCTCAAGAGGAGGAACAGGCGGACCAGGATTCGCAGCAGAGCGAACCCGGACCTCTGCCGCCCACCGAGCAGGCCGCGTCCGCGGTCTACGACATGTACGTGGCGCTTCCTTTCGGACGCTTCGACGAATCCTGGAATTACCTCTCCAGCGGTTATCAGGAGGAGGTCGGTTCGATAGAGGAGTGGCGGCAACGCTACGAGTCGGTGAGCTACGTGTCGTACCCGCAGGCGCCGCAAGCCACTCTCGACGGGCGCCAGGCGCGCGTGGACTTCACCGCCGAGCTGACGAGGCCCGACGGCCCGGAGACGGTGTCGGGGACCTGGATCGCCGTGAGCGAGGACGGCGAGTGGAAGCTCGACCGCCTGGAGGAGACCGCCTCGAGTTCGTAGGCGGGCTGACAAACTTACTGTTTTAGCCGTCGGTACGTGACATAATCACTCTCATGGAGAAGCTGGCGAACAGGTTTGTTCTCGAACGCGAGGTCGGCTCCGGTGGCATGTCCACCGTCTATCTGGGCCACGACGAGGTGCTCGGTCGAGCGGTGGCTGTGAAGGTCTTGAAGTCCGGCTTCGCCGACACGGACATGGGCGACCGTTTCCAGCGCGAGGGGAAGACCGCCGCCCGGCTCGCGCACCCTAACATCGTTCCGGTCTACGACGCGGGCGAAGGCGAGATGAACGGGCGGGAAATCTCCTACATCGTCATGGAACACGTCCCCGGCGGGGATCTTAAGGATCTGCTCGACAGGAATGGTCCGCTCGAAATACGGAGACTCTCCCGCGTCGGAGCGGAGGTCGCGGGCGGATTGGCCCACGCCCACGAGCGGGGCGTGATCCACCGCGACATCAAACCCCACAACATCCTCCTCGACGAGCACGGACGCCCGAAGCTCACCGATTTCGGGATCGCCCGCGCCCTCGAATCCACGCGCGTGACCCGCACGGGCTCGTACCTCGGAACGGCTCTTTATTCCTCGCCGGAACAGCTCCAGGGGCGGGACGTCACCACCAAAAGCGACGTGTACTCTCTTGGCGCGACGCTCTACCAGGCGGCGACCGGGGTTCCTCCCTTCCAGGGTTCTCCTTTCGAGGTCGCCGATCAGCACCTGAAAAACCGGCCGCGTCCGCCCGGCGAACTGAACCCCGGCCTGAACAAAGACCTCGAATCACTCATCCTCTCCTGCCTCGCGAAGGACCCGGAAGAAAGACCATCCGCCAGGGAAGTGAGCTCACGGCTCGCCACGATGGCCGATGGAGCATCACCGTACGCGGTCGCCGCCGCCGCGGGAGCCGGGCGGGACCGGGTTCGTCCGACCCGTCAGCAGAGTGTCCCTCGAACTCCGGATCGTCGCGGTAACCGGTCGCGAGGCATCTTCGCGGCCCTGGCCGTGGTCGCCGTTCTTGCCCTGATCGCCGCGATGGTCGGCCCAGCCCTCCTCGGCGGAAGCCCGGAAGAAGACACGGCTTCCCGGGACGCCCCCGCGCAAGAGGATCAAGCGGTGGAAGAGGGGCGGCAGGACGCGGAAAACCGGGCTCCCCAAAGCCAGGACGATGCGGGCAACGATCAGGAAGTGGCGGAGGCTCCGGCGGAGCCGCCCGAGGAGCCGCCGGATGAGCTTTCGGAGGAGGCGGCCGCCGGTGTGGTCGAAGGTTTCTACACCACGGCGGCCGAGGGAGACTACGGAACCTCCGCTGAGCTCCTGAGCGAAGGATACAGCGCCACCTTCCCGAACGAGGCGACCTTCGAGGGGACGTTCGAGACGTTGGAGAGCATAGAGTTCGTGGAGGGGCCGACGGTCGAAATCTCCAATGACACCGCCACCGTCACGGGCGTGACGGAAGCCGTTCACACGGATCGCACGGAGCTCAACACGGCGGCGTGGACGCTCGTGGACGAAGGCGGGGAGTGGAAGCTCGACGACATCGTCATACAGGACACGCGGATAATATGAAGTCTACGGAAGGAGAGCGTCATTTTTAGGACCGCGATCACATCGCTGGTCTCCGCCATCGTTGGGGGGCTCGTCACCGCGTTGTTCATCTTCGCCGCGGTGATCGGGACCGGAATCGGCGGCGGCGACAGCGTGGAGATCCGGGAGGCCCCGACGGGCAACGCGCCTTCCGTCGAACTCGGCGACGAAGCCTCCGTGGGCGAACTCTACGACGAGCACGGGCCGGGCGTCGTGAGCGTGGACGTCGCCTCCTCGGATCTCGGGCCGGGCGGGGGTTCGGGGTTTGTCCTCGACGACGAGGGCTACATCGTCACCAACCAGCACGTCCTCGAAGGGGCGGACGACGTCTCGGTGAGGTTCGCGAGCGGCGAGCGCATGCGGGCCGAGATAGTCGGCGAGGACCCCTCCACCGACGTGGCCGTCCTCGAGGTCGACGCGCCGGAAGGGATGCTCGAACCTCTCACCCTCGGCGACTCCGACGAAGTGGAGGTCGGCTCGCCGGTGATCGCGCTCGGCAACCCCCTCAACGTCGGCCTGAGCGTCACGACCGGCATCGTCAGCGGGACCGAGCGCCCGATAAAGGCCCCCAACGATTACACGATAGACGACGCCGTCCAGACCGACGCCGCCATAAGCTCCGGACACTCCGGCGGGCCTCTGCTCGACTCGCGCGGCGCGGTCATCGGGATCAACTCCCAGGTCGCCGCCGGCGGCTCGCGGGGCGTGGCCCAGGGCGTGGGTTTCGCCGTCCCCATCAACACCGTCAAGAACGTCGTCGAGCAGATAGTCACGACCGGCGACGTCGAACACGGCTACATCGGCGTGAGGATGTTCCCCTTCGGGATCGACGAGATATCCGCCTACACCGGCCTCTCGAAGGAGGAACTCCAAAATGGCCACGGCCTCCCCGAGAACGGCGCGATCGTCAGCGAGGAGACCTCCGGAGGACCGGCGGATGAGGCGGGCATCGAAGGCGGCGAGGAAGAGGAGATAGGCGGCCTCCCCGTCGACGTCGGCGACGTGGTGACCCGCGTCGAGGGCGAGTCCGTAGCCTCTCCTGACGACGTGATAAGGGTCGTCAACGAGAAGCAGCCCGGCGAGACCATGACCATGACCGTCGTCACCCCCGAAGAAGAGCCCCGACAGGTCGAGATCGAAGTCGCCGAACAACCCGCGGGCGGCGCATAGGAAAGCGCGTTCTTGGCTCGCGGCTCGGTCAGATGGTTCTCCGGCGAGAAGGGCTTCGGCTTTGTCGAGGCCGAAAACGGAGAACGCCTCCTCGTCCATTTCACGGAGATCGAGGGAGACGGCTTCAAAACCCTCGACCGGGGCGCGCGGGTCGAGTTCGAGGTCTCAGAAGACGGACGCGGCAGACGCTTCGCCTCCTGTGTGAGAACGCTCGGAAAGGACGAATTTGCCGGCTGACGTTGAAGCTTTGAAACGGGACGCGGCCCACGCCGCCGTGGACCGCTTCGTCGCGAGCGGGATGGTCGTGGGACTCGGCGCCGGCACGACGGCCTCGTGGGTGGTGCGCCGCATCGGGGAAAAGCTGTCGAGCGGCGAGCTGACGGACATCAAGGGCATCCCGACCTCCGAGCATACGACCGCGCTCGCCAGAGAGGCCGCGATACCTCTCGGCGCGCTCTCTGAGGTCCGTCCGTCCATCACCCTGGATGGGGCGGACGAGGTGTCGTCCCGGCTCGACGTCATCAAAGGCCGGGGAGGCGCGTTGCTCCGGGAGAAGATAGTCGCCGCCTCTTCGGAGAACGGCCTGATCATCGTCGCGGACGAGTCGAAGCTCGTCGGCGCGTTGGGCAACGGTCCCCTCCCCGTCGAGACCGAGCCCTTCGTCACCGACGGCGGGCACTACACCATAGACTGCCTCTTCGACGGCATCCCCGACCCCGGACCCCTCGAAGTCGAAATAAAACGCATCCCCGGCGCTCTCGAGTGCGGACTGTTCATAGGTCTTGCGAACGCGGCCGTCATAGCCCGCCCGGACGGGGTCGAGGTCATCGAGCGGTAGAGACGTAGGTATCTCCAAGCTGAGTTTGATGAGTATGGATCACCCCTGGGGGCGTGGGCATCCTGGGGCGATACGCACTTCCGCTCATGCGGGCAGGATGCCCGCGCCCCCAGAGACAAAAGCCATCTTCTCTCGTATTCAAGTCGGAGATATTTAGCATTCTACGTCTATGCTGACGAGCGAAGCGGGCTGACTAGCTGCGATTCGCTCCGAAACCGGTTCGGCCGCCGCTCTTTTTCCCCTTCTCCTCCTCGACGACGAGCTTGTAGATCTCATCGAGTTCGACGTAGACGACGGCTTTGCCTTCCTCCATCTCGATCTTGAGGTGGCTGTTCGCGACCTCTATCTTTGGCACGTCGTCTCTCTCTACGGTGAAGGTGTCCCTCTTGTCCCAGATGCCGAGGTTCGACTCGGTGTCTCTCGCTTCTTTTATGACCTGTTCGACGAGTTTCCTGTCCATCTCGACTCCGTTCTCTTGAAAGCTCGCTCTTCGAGCCTATTCTATCGCGTTGTACTACAATACCCGGCGTTCCATGAAGAACCTGACCCGCAAAGCCGTACACCTCGACCGGGCGCTGTTCCGGGCCGTTTTCCGCGTGAAGTGGAGTCCCCTCGACTCCGTCATGCGCTGGCTCACGGTCGCGGGGACGGCTGGGGCGGCGTGGGGGGCGTTCGCGTTCGTGGCCTTTGCCGCGACGGGCTTCGAGTTCTGGAACCTCGCCCTGCCGTGGGGCGCGGTCGCGGCTTCGTGGACGGTCGCCGAAGGCGCGAAGTACCTCTTTAATCGCGGACGACCGTTCGTGTGGGACACGGAGATAGCGCCGCTCATAAAGACGCCTTCTTCGAGTTCGTTTCCGTCCGGGCATTCGGCGACGGCCGCGGCGGGCGCTATAACGTTGTCTGTCATCTACCCCGCTCTCGCGCCGCTCTTGCTCCTCGCGGGCTTCCTCATAGTCCTCTCGCGGGTATACCTCGGGGTCCACTACCCGTTCGACGTATTCGCCGGGGCTCTCATCGGAACGACGACCGCCGCCGGCGCGCTTTTTCTCTTCTGGTGAACCAGCCGTGAAACGCTACTACACGCTTGGAGCCGTCGTCCCGGACCTCCGCGCTCTCGGCGACCTCGACGGGAGATTGGAGGAGGCGGGCGTGGATCCCGCCTCCCTCCTCGTGTTCTCGCGCCGCGGGGACGGGGGCGCCGTCTCCGTCAGCCTCCCCGAAGCGAACGTCCGCTCCGCCGAAGCCGCTTTGAGGCGCATCCAGTACTTCGAGTTCGCGAGCGTCTACATCGGGGTCACGGCGGTCAGCGTGCTGATGGCCGCGGTCCACCTTCCGACCGGAATAGTCGTCCAGAGCGTCATGACCCTCGCCGCGATAGTCGGTTTGATCCTCTACCGCGGAAGGCCGCGATTGAAGAGGAAAGTCACCGCCCTCGGCCTGCCCGACGAACTCGCCGGCAGATGGGAGGAGAGCTTCCCGTCCGGCTTCGCGCTCATCCTCGTCACCGTCCCCGAAGAGCTCTTCGAAGAAGCTCAGAACGCTTTTCAAGAAGACCCGTCGCTCATCGAGCCTCTCGCCATTGACCGTCGCGTCGTGTTTTAGAGGTCTCAGGCATCAGGAAAGACTTTTCGGGCCGCATCCCCGGCCTTTTCGCAACGTCGGTTGAAAGCCCGGACCGGTAGGAATAGGCTTTGAGTATGGTTGCAGACTACAAAAAGCTGAAATGCTGAAGTGCCGACTGGCTGAAATGCTTAACAAACAATGATCGTCCGCGGGACAAAAGGCGGCTTCCTCCTCATCGCCCAGCACGACCACGGGCTCGTTTCCGGCGAGTTCGCGCGGCGTTTTTCCGCAGAGTGGATCGGCGATGCTCCGCTACGCGAAGACGCGCTTTACGCTATTTCCAACCACGACGTCGGGTGGCGAGGCCTCGACGATGAGGTCCTGTGGAACCCGGAAAAAGAGAGGCCCTATTCCTTCGTGAACTATCCTTCGGAGCCGAAGATGGTCGCCTACACCGAGGGCTTGGATCTCATCGCGTCCAGAAGTCCTTACGCGGCGCTGCTTTGCAGCATGCACTACGGCTCGTTCGTCGAGAGGTCGAGGGACTCTCACGAACGGCTCTTCCGCGAGCAGGAGGAAATCCGCCGGAAGAGGCTCCGGTCCTCGATGTCCGCGAGAGAATTGGAGGGGATCGAACGCGACTTTAGACTCCTCCAGCTCTGCGACGACCTCTCGCTCTTCGTCTGCCTCAACGAGCCGGGGAAGGAAGTGTACCCGTGGCACAAAAACGGCTTCGACCTCTTCGGTCGGAGGTTCGATCCCGTCTGGGAAGATCGGGAGACGCTGCGCTTCGAGCCGACCCCGTTTTGCGAGGGCTTCGACATTGCTTTACCGTACCGGGTGCTCGACCCGGACGGTAGTCTCGTCGAAAAAAACAACCTGCGACTTCGGGTAACCTGTTGACCGTCGTCGTTTCGAGAAAGGATTTCCATGAGAGACGCGTCTTATGCATTCTTGAAGAGCCTGCTTTCGACGCCCGGCCCGAGCGGGTACGAGGGTAGGGCCGCGAAGGTCTGGCGCGAGGAGGCCGCGAAGTTCGCCGACGTGCGCGGGGATCGGATGGGAAACTCCTTCGCCACGCTCGGGAAGGGCGGGTCTCCGAAAATCATGCTCAGCGGGCATATTGACGAGATCGGCCTCATCGTCACCCACATCGACGAGAAAGGACTCGTCTACTTCAAAGGCGTCGGCGGCTGGGACTCTCAAGTCCTCGTCGGCCAGAGGGCGCGGCTCCAGACGAAAAACGGCGACGAAGTGGTCGGTGTCATCGGCAAAAAGGCGATTCATCTCATGAGCGCCGAGGACAGAAAGAAAGTGTCTCAAATAAAGGACCTCTGGATCGACATCGGCGCGAAGGACAGGGAGGAAGCCGAGAGCCTCGTCCGGGTCGGGGATGTCGCCGTCCTCGACCACGACGTTCTGGAACTCGCGAACGGGAGGATAGCCTCCCGCTCCCTCGACAACCGCATGGGCGCGTTCGTGGTGCTCGAAGCCTTGCGGCTCCTTTCCGAAGAGGACTCCGTTTCCGCCGAGGTCGTCGCGGTGGCCAGCGTTCAGGAGGAGATCGGGCTCAACGGCGCTCGCGGCGCGGCCTTCGGTCTCGACCCGGACGCCGCCATCGCCGTGGACGTGACCCACGCGACCGACGTGCCGGGGGTTTCGAAGAACGAGCATGGGGACCACGCTCTGGGCAGCGGCCCGGTTATAACCCGCGGCTCGACGCTCAGCCCGTTCGTGACGGAAGGGTTGATCTCAGCCGCCGAGAGAGAGGGCATCCCGTATTCACTCGAAGCGGACTCGACCCGAACCGGCACGGACGCCGACGCGATACACCTCAGCCGGGCGGGCGTCGCCACGGGCGTCGTCTCCAGCCCGAACCGCTACATGCACTCCCCGAACGAGGTCGTCGAACTCGACGACCTGGAGAACTGCGCGAAGCTGATAACTTCCTACGTAAAGACCCTCTCCGCCGATACGAACTTCGTCCGTTAGTAGATAGCCACGGACTCCGGAAAGAAAACCGGGCGTCACGAGCGGCGGGCCTCGCTGTGGGTCGAGGTCTCTCTGCTCATGACGGTGTTCTTTTTCGGGACGAACTTCGTCGCGGTCAAGTACGCCGTGGACTTCGTCCCGCCGATCCTCTTCGCCGCGGCCCGGTTTACGGTTGCCGGACTTCTTTTGTGGACGATACTGAGATTCGTCGAGCCGGAGAGCCGGATGGAGAAAGGCGATTTCCTCCCGCTCCTCGGGCTCGGCGTCGTCGGCGTCACCTTCACGCAGTCGGTTTTCACCATCGGCGTGAGCCTGACGACGGCGGCGAACACGGCGCTCGTCTACACGACCGCTCCGGTGTGGGGGATGCTCCTCGGATTCTTCCTGAAGCTCGAACGCCCCCGCCTCGCCGGGGTTTTCGGGGTGGTCTTATGCCTCCTCGGGGTTGGCATCGTTCAGTACGGAAGCCTGAATCTCGGCGGGACGAGCGTGCTGGGGGATTTCCTGATCCTGGTCGCCGCCGTTTGCTGGGGGTCGTACACGGTGCTTTCTCTCCCGCTGCTTCGCCGCTATTCGCCGCTCGCCGTCGCCGCGTACCCGATGCTCCTCGGCGGTCTTGCCGCTCTTCCGCTTTCGCTCATCGACCTCGACGTGAGCGCGGGCGTTACCGGTGGCCTCTTCGTCTTCGCCGCGCTTTATTCGATGTTGCTTTCGTCGGCTTTCGGGTTCGTCGGGTGGCAGCGGGGCGTATCTGTGGTCGGGGCGAACAGGGTTTTGATCTACCAGTACCTCGTCGCGCTGACCGGGGTGACGGCGGGCGTCGTCCTGCTCGGGGAGAGCTTCGGTTTCGGACAGGCGGTTGGCGCGGCCGTCATCCTCTTTGGCGTCTACCTCGCGCGACGCGGCGGGTAGGGCTCCAGCAAGCCCTCGCGCATGGCGCACAGCACCGCCTGGGTGCGGTCGTTGATCTGGAGCTTTTTGTAGATGTTGGCGGTGTGGTTTCGCACCGTGTTCTCGGAGATGTACAGGTTGCGGGCGATCTCCTTGTTGCTGCGGCCCTCGGCCAGCTTCCGGATGATCTCCAACTCCCTTCCGGTGAGAGAGGGGGCCAGGGAGGAGTGGGCTACCTCCTCGCGCTCGAAGGCGTCGAGGGTCTTTTCGGCGATGGCGGGGGAGACTATGGTGTCCCCCGCGTGGACCGTCCGGATTGCGTCGGCCAGCTCGCGGGGCGTGCAGCCTTTGTGCAGGTACCCCAGCGCCCCCGCCCGCATGCCTTCGAAGACGTATTCCTCGTCTTCGTGGGCCGTCAATATCAGGACGGCGGTGGACGGCGAGAGGTCGCGTATCCTGCGCGTGGCGGTGATGCCGTCCGTGCCGGGCATGGAGATGTCCATGAGGATGACGTCCGGGCTCTCTTCCAGGCACAGGGCGACGGCAGCCTCGCCATCGCGGGCATCACCGACGATCTCCATGCCGGGCTGGGCGTTCACGAAGTGTGCCAGTATCTTCTTGATGAGCCGTTGGTCTTCGGCTATCGCAACCTCTATGGGTCGTTCGACTTCGTCCAACACGGTGGATGCAACCCCCGATCAAATACCCATTCATTCGACACCTCTATGTAAGTATTCGACCCGAACTCCAGAAACTTTAGCCTTTTTCATGAAAAATCTCGAAAGAAATCTCGGAAAAAGGCCGTTCACGTCCAGGAAATGGTATGGCCGTACTATGGAAAGCGGATGGTCAGGGGCATAGCATCTTTATGCAATCGAAGGAGATGCGAGTCAGGGAAGCGAGAGCCGGGTGAGAACCTCGGGAGGGAGATATGACATCGGCTACGAAAGAACGGAAGTCGGCGGTTCGTTCCAATCTGGAGAAGGGAGGGGCCGACCGGACGATCGGGCGTCTGTGGAAGCAGTACCTCGACGCTCGGGCGAGGCTTCAGGAGCACGCGGAGGAAGGTCCGCGTTACGGCGAGGCGAAGCGCCAGGTCAACAGGTTGCGCGACCGCCTGGTGGTCAACTACTCGCCGCTGGTGAAGTACGTCGCGGGAAGGGTCTCGGCGCGCTCTATCTCCGGCGCGGATGGGGAGGACGTCCTCGCCTGGGGAGTGATGGGCCTTTTGAGGGCGATAGAGACCTTCGAGACCGGGCGCGGAGCGAAGTTCGAGACGTACGCCATATCGAAGATCCGGTGGGCCATCCTCGACGAGATGCGGAAAGCGGACCCCCTGCCAAGGAGCCTGCGCCGGCGGTTGCGGGACGCGAGCCTTGCCAGGGACGAGCTTTCGCAGACGCTCCGGCGCTCGCCCACCGAGGAGGAGGTGGCGCTGGAGATGGGCGTCGAGGTCGAGGCGCACCTGAGGACCATGAGCCGGGGCGCCCGGAACTGGGCGGCCTCCCCGGAGGCCGGCGACCTCTACGACCTCGTGGTCGAGCACGCCGGCGCCGACCCGGAGTCCGCCGCCGAGACGGAGGACCTGCGCCTCTGCCTCGCCGAAGCCATCGCGACGCTCGACGAACGGGAGCGGACGGTAACCACCTTCTACTTCTACGAAGGACTGACGCTGCGGGAGATCGGCAAGGCCCTCGGTCTCACCGAGGGCCGCATAAGCCAGATACTCAAGAAAGCCCTCATGAAGCTGCGCGAAAGCCTCTCGGAAGAGTACGAAGTTTTGGCGGCCTCCTGAGCCGCTTCGGAAAGGCCGTTTTTCTCGATCACCACTCGAGGATGGCCGGATGCGGGCCGCCCTCCACGAGGACCCCGTTCGCTGCCCGGATAAGGCGACCAAAGAAGATATGGTTGAACGAGGCGCCCGCGACCGTTAACCTGTCTGCATGGCCGAAAAGACGCTCTTTCAGAAGATAATGGACAAAGAAATAGACGGAGACATCGTCTACGAAGACGAGCAGTGCGCCGTGCTCAGGGACATAAACCCGCAGGCGCCGACGCACGTGCTCGTGGTCCCGCGAAAACCCATCCCCTCCCTCGACGCGCTCACCGAAGAAGACGAGGCGCTCGTCGGGCACCTCTTCACGGTCGCGAAGCAGATCGCCGCCGAGGAGGGGCTGAGCAATGGCTACCGGGCGGTCTTCAACACCGGGCCGCACGGGCAGCAGACCGTGGACCACATACATTTGCACCTCATCGGCGGCAGGCAAATGTCGTGGCCGCCGGGGTGAGAAGCCCGTCAGCTTGCCTGTGCTGATTGCCTTTCGGTTCGACGTAACAACGGATACGGGTTTATAGACCCGCTCGGAGCGGTCTCGTATTCCCTTTCCTCTCCGAAGATGCTCATCCCCCCATACCACCCGAGATGGAGGTGCGGCGGGAAGTCGGCGATGGTTCCCTCGGTTTCTCCAGAGGTTCTTCCGACGGTTCCAATGCGGTCTCCGGCTTCGACTCTCGTTCCGTCTTCGAGGGGTGTGGGGGCGTTCATGTGCGCGTAGTAAAGGCGGTCGCCGCGGCGCACCGGTCCCGAGTCCCGATCCGCTTCGACCATGACCGTGTATCCGCCCAAAGTGTTCCATCCGCCTTCGTTCGAGCCATAGGCATTCGTTATTGTGCCGGAGGTGATCGAGTATATGGGAGTGCCTTCGGGAGCATACACGTCCGTCCCTTCGTGCGGACCCTGCGGTCTCGGCACGCCCCAGTCGTTGGCGTACGAGTCCGAGTACCGCTCCGGCAGCGGAAAGACCGTCGGCCCCGGTTCGCGCTCGAAGAAGGTCTCGTAGTTCTGGGTGAGAAGCAACGCCCCGGCTATGGCGAGGAGGAGCAAGAACGGGAAGAGTCCTCCGCGGCGGCGTTCCGGCTGTGTGCTTTCCGGTTTTCTCTTTGCTTCGAGCACCGGTTGTATTTTACGATCTTTCCGGGGGTGAATTCCTCTACCGGAACATGCCCGGTTCGAGTTCGCGCACGATCTCGGCGTGGTCGAAGGGGATGTCGGCTTTTTGGGCGTGGTTGAGGATCGCCTCCGCGCTGGGGGCTTCGTATTCGCAGTAGATTTTCCCTTCCTCGGCGGAGTAGTACGAGCGGATCCAGCGCAGGTCGGGCATCTGCTCCAGCGCCTCCATGCTCCTGAGAGAGGCGGCTTCGATCTCTTCTTCGGAGAGCCTCCCGACCGTGCGGAATACCATGTACCGGGCCATTTATGTTTTCCTTTCCAGGATGGAGTGTGGCGATGCTTTCTCGGGGTCTTCTTCGCGGTCCGCTTCTTCGGAGCACGACCGGGCGTTCTCAACGTCTCCCATCGCCTCGCGGACTTTCGCCAAATCGCGAAGGACACCGACCGCGCCCTCCCTGTCGCCGACCTCGCGGCGCAGCCGCAGCGAGCGCCGGAGGCATGAGAGGGCGCTCGGATAGTGTTTCGATTCCCCGTAGCTTTCGGCGAGGCTGCTGAGGACGTACGCCTCGGATCGGGGGTCGTGGATGTTTCGCAACAGCGTGCTCGCCCTCCTGCCGCGCCGGAGGGATTTCTTGAGCTCTCCGAGATCCCGGTAAACCACGCTGAGACTCGCGAGCGCGACGGCCTGCGGTTTTTCTTCGCCTTGCCCTCTCGCGAGTTCGAGGGCTTCCTCGTAGCCGCGGGCGGAGTTTCCGAGGTCGCCCGTTCGCCAGCGCAGGCCGGCGAGCCCGAGGAGGAGCTTTCGCAGGCGATGGGCGTCGCCGAGTTTCCGGTATATGTCCGACGCGGCTTCGTAGGCGACGAGGGCTTCATCCCGCTCGTCGAGCGAACGGTGGAGGGTGGCGGCGAGCAGGGCCAGGGCGTCGGCCTTCCCGGAGAGTTCCCTCGTCGCGCCGGACACCGGCTCGACCGATGGTCTCCATAGTCGAAGCCCCGCCCGAGGAGGACTTTGACGACGAGCGAGTGGAGGAACTCCATGGCCGTTGACCGGACGAAGATCGGGGAGGTGGCGGCACGCTTGATGGACCAGCTCGAAGAGAGCCACGGAGAGGACGCGGAGCTTGAGTCGGTGATCCTGATCGCCTCGATCACGAACAATACAGACAAACAAAGCGCCGTCCACTACAGCGTCAGCGATGGCATGCCACAGCACGTGGGACTCGGGCTTCTCGCGATAGTTCAAAACAACCTCGTCCGATAGAAGCCCTCACTCGCGCCAGGTTCTTCGCAGCACGCGCAGCCAGTTCCCGTGCGCGAGCTTTCCGAGTTCGACTTCTCCGTAGCCGCGCTCGCGGAGCTTGTCCATGAGACGCGGGAGGTCGGAGACGTCGGAGAGTTCGCGGGGCATCTTCGCGCCGTCGAAGTCCGAGCCGAAACCGACCCGGTCCATGCCGAGGCGTTCGACGAGGTAGTCGATGTGGCGTACAACCAATTCGAGCGGTGTGGTCGCGTCGTCTCTGCCGTCCTCGCGCAGGAACCCGACGGCGAAGTTCACTCCGACGAGGCCGTCGGAGTCGCGGATGGCGTCGAGCTGGCGGTCGGTCAAATTTCGTGTCGAGGGACAGAGGGCGTGGGCATTGGAGTGGGTGGCGACGAGCGGAGCTTCGGAGAGTTCGGCCACGTCCCGGAAGCCCCGCTCGTTTATGTGCGAGAGGTCGATGAGTATTCCGAGTCTGTCGCACTCGCTCACCAGCTTGCGTCCCGCTTCGCTCAGCCCGGCTCCGGTGTCGGGGGAGGCGGGGAAGCGGAACGGGACGCCGTTGGCGTATTTGTTCGGGCGGCTCCACACGAGGCCGAGGGAACGGAGTCCCTTCTCGTAAAAACCTTCGAGGGCCGCCGGGTCGGGACCCAAATTCTCCGCGCCCTCGAAGTGGAGGACGGCGGCGATGGTCCCGGTTTTCAGGCATTCTTCGATCTCGTTCGCCGTTCGGACGACTTTGAGTTTCCCCTCCGACTCCTCCTCGATCTCGAAGAGCTTGCCGGCGAGGACGTCGGCGACCTTTCTCGCGTATTTTGGATCCACTGCCGGGGAGTCGGTAACGACGTATCCATTCTCGACCATGACGAGGGCGTCCTCCTCCGTCCAGCCGCCTTTCGGGTCGGGCGGGGCGAAGCACGCGAAAAAGCCGCCTCCGAAGTTTCCTTCTTTTGCTCGCGGCAAATCTATGTGACCGAACTCGCTTCGCTCGAAAATGGAGCGTCCGCGTCCGCGACTTTTCAGGCAAAGATTGAGGAGCGTATCGTTGTGTCCGTCGAAGAAGGGTGGGTTGTCCATTCGGCGGATGGTAGCATCGGGGCTACGGGCTTGCGGGAGGGTTCCGGCGCAGATACTCGCGCGCTTCGCGGAGGAAGTCTTCTCCGACCGAGATAAGCTCGCGAATCTTGTCGGCTCCGGGAGCCGGCCTGGTCGAATAGTCCGCCAGTTGGCGCGAGGAAAATGCCTCGTTGAAAGATTGATGAAAACGCCGGGCCAGAATCCCTTCTTTGGCGAAGTGCAACCCGTACTGGGCGATCACCTGACTGTGGCTGGAGAACTCCAAACCTTTGATCGCAGCAGAGCTTCCGCAACATAGAAATATCCGTAGTAGGTTCTTGAAACGGCGAAGTCCCCGTTAGCTGCCTCCAGCAGAAGCCTGGCTGCGGTGAAGGATCGTTCGGCTTTCTCGAATAAGGCTTCTATCTCGCTCAAGAAAGTGTCATCCCTTCTCTGCGAGCGTTCATGAGGAACGGCTCTCCAGGGTGCCAATAGTCTTCCACGCTTACCGGGATGATCGAAACAGCATAACCCGCGTCCAGAGCAGGCAGCCATTTGACCGACTCCGCCCGCGTTATCTCGGACGCCGAATCCACATCTCCCTCCAGCAATAGCAGCAAGTCCACGTCGCTCCCCTCGTTGGCCTCGCCACGCGCGTATGAACCGTACAGGACGAGTCCCCGATACCGTCCTCCGTATAGCTTTCGCAGCCCCTCCGCCAGCCTCTCAAGAAGGGAGGCGAGGTCTTCGGGGAGATGTTCGATGGTTTTTTCCTTCCCGGACTCCATACCTCCATTTTACCCGCCTTCCGCCTTGTCT
>JBOHBL010000195.1:0-2314 GCA_050698295.1 Rubrobacteraceae bacterium
CACCGGAGAAGAGAAGGCGCGGGGCGTGGCCGCCGTGCTGCGCGGCGGGCTGATGAAGTCGCTTGTGTGCGACGAGAACCTCGCCCGCGCGCTGCTGGAATCGCAAAAATTAAGGAGCCTGGATGAAGAAATATGAGAACCCGCTGGAACTGCTGAAAACGATGCTGCGAATTCGCGCCTTCGACGAGAAGGTGGACGAACTCTACGCCGCGGGCGCCCTCCACGGGACCGCCCACTTCTACGTCGGGCAGGAAGCTGTCGCCGTCGGGATGATATCCGCCCTCAACGACGGCGACGTCATAACCGGCACCCACCGCGGCCACGGACACGCCCTCGCCTTCGGCCTCGACATGCGGAAGATGGCCGCCGAACTCCTCGGCAAGTCCTCCGGCTACTGCCGCGGCAAGGGAGGCTCCATGCACATCGCCGACGTCTCCGCCGGGATGCTCGGCGCGAACGGCATCGTCGCCGGGAGCATGGGCATCGTCTGCGGCGCGGCCTGGGCGTTCAAAAGGCGCAATGAAGACCGCGTCGCCGTCTGTTTCTTCGGGGACGGGGCGGTTCAGGAAGGTATCTTCAGCGAATCGCTGAACATGGCCGCCGTCTGGAGCCTCCCCGTAGTCTTCGTCTGCGAGAACAACCAGTACGCGATGTCATTGTCTGTCGAGCGGGGCTTCGCCAACGCCCGCATAAGCGAGAAAGCCGACGGCTATGGAATGCCCGGCGTGACCGTGGACGGCATGGAACTTCCAGAGGTGCGGGAAGTCGCCGCCGAAGCCGTGGACAAAGCTCGAAGAGGCGAAGGTCCGTCGCTCATCGAGGCGGTGACGTACCGGTATCTCGGGCACTCGAAGAGCGACGCGAATTTGTACCGGACGCGGGAGGAGATCCGGGAGTGGCGGGAGAACGACCCCATCGGTCGCTTCGCCACGCATCTGGAGAAGACTGGAGACCTCGACAAAGGCGGGCTCTCGGAGGTCGAGAAGGAAGTCCATGCGGAGATAGAAAGAGCCTTCGAGTGGGCCGCGAACGAGCCGGAACCGGGACTCGAGTCCGCGCTGGAGGACGTGTATGCCTAGAGAGATCACCTACAGAGAAGCCCTCCGCGAGGCGATGACCCTCGCCATGCGCTCCGACTCCTCCGTCTTCCTTATGGGTGAGGACGTGGGCGTTTACGGCGGGGCCTTCGGGGTGAGTCGAGGCATGGTCGAGGAGTTCGGCGAGGAGCGCGTCGTGGACACCCCGCTCTCCGAAGCCGGGTTCACCGGGCTCGGCATCGGAGCGGCGCTCGTCGGGATGCGGCCCATCATCGAGGTCCAGTTCTCGGACTTCGTCACCCACTGCATGGACCAGCTCGTCAACCAGGCCGCCAAACTCCGATACATGTTCGGCGGCGAAGCGAAGGTCCCGTTCGTACTGAGGACTCCCGGAGGCGCCGGGACCGGGGCCGCCGCGCAGCATTCACAATCGCTCGAAGCGTGGTTCGTCCACGTCCCCGGGCTCAAGGTCGTTATGCCCTCTACGCCGTACGACGCGAAGGGGATGCTCCTCTCGGCTCTCGACGACCCGAACCCGGTCCTCTTCTACGAACACAAGCTCCTCTACAACAAGAAAGGCGAAGTACCGGAGGAGGAGTACCGGGTCCCCATCGGCGAGGCCGTGATCAGCCGCGAGGGCGAGGACGTCACCATCGTATCGGCGGGCTACGTTCATCACTATGCTCTCGAAGCCGCCGACGCGCTCGCCGACGACGGCATCGAGGCCGAGGTAGTTGACCTCCGCGCTCTCTCGCCGATGGACCACGAAGCAGTTGCCCGCTCGGTGGACAAAACGGGTCGGCTCGTCGTGGTCGAGGAGGACGTGAAGACGGCGGGCTGGGGCGCGGAGGTCGTCTCGCGCGTCGTCGAGGGCGAGAGTTTCTACGCGCTCGACCGCGCTCCGGCGAGGGTCGCCGGGGCGGACGTGCCAATACCGTACAACAAGAATTTGGAGGCGCACATACGTCCCAGCCCGGAGAAGGTCGTCGAGGCGGTTCGTTCGCTCGTGGATGCTCGTGTGGGGGTGTACTCGTGACCGAACTCAAAGTCCCGACCCTCGGGATGGACATGAGCGAGGCGACCATCGTCCGCTGGCTCGTCGGCGAAGGAGACGAGGTTCGAAAAGGAGATCCCATCCTCGAAATAGACACCGACAAGACGAGCTTCGAGGTCGAAGCCCCGCGGACGGGCGTCATTCGCGGCATCGCCGGAGAGGAAGGCGACACCCTCCCCGTCGGCGCTCTCCTCGCCCACATCCTCGCCCCCGGAGAAGAGCC
>JBOHBL010000196.1:0-2868 GCA_050698295.1 Rubrobacteraceae bacterium
CCGCAGAAATACACCGGATTGATGGCGACCTTGTCCCCGACCTCGGACTTCGAACTCTCGCCCGCCTCGACGACCTCTCCGGCGAACTCGTGGCCGAGCGTGAGCGGCAACGTCTCGTTCGTGATCGGGTGCGGAGAGCCTTCCGGCGGAACGAAGATCGGCCCCGCGAGGTACTCATGCAAATCGGTGCCGCAAATACCGCACCAGTCCACCTTCACCTTCACGCTCCCGGAACGAACCTCCGGCTCCTCCACATCGTCAAGCCGGATGTCCTTTTGTCCGTAAAACACCGCCGCTTTCATGTTTGCTCCCTTCGGTCGCGCATTTCAGCTTCTCAGCATTTCAGCTTGTCAGCCTGGAAAAACCCTCTCCGGCTCAGGCATTTCCTCCGGCATCTCGATTGCCTCGATGATGCAGCCGAGAGCGCCCTCGGTCTCGAAGTAGGCGTAGGCTCCGCCGCCCCCGACGCCGAAGTCGCGCCCGCTCTGGAGAAGGGGGTAGCCTTTGCCTTCCATTTCCTTTATCGCCTCGTCAATGTCTTCGACGAAGTAGCCGAGATGGTGGAGGCCCTCGCCGCTCGCGTCGAGGAACTCCTGGTAGGAGTTCGGGCCTTCGACGGGTTCGATGAGCTCGTACATCATGCCGCCCGCGTCGGCGAGAGCGAGCTTCATGGTGTAGTTTTGATCCCTGCCGCGAAATGTCATGCCCTGGATCCAATCCGGGCTGAACGTGTACACGCTCCACGGGCCGATGCCGAACTCCTCCGTGTAGCGCCTCATGGACTCGTCGAGATCCCGCACGACCACAGCGACTTGATCCACGGTCTTGAAGAGGCTCTCCGCCATCCGCTCTCCTTTCCCAAGCATTGTCCGAGTACCCCACGCACTCGTAAGCGAAGGCACTATACAGCAGCCGAAACCCCGCGCAAGCGTGTTTCGCCGATTTGGACACGCGGCCAGAATCCCCCCGCGCCTTCGCTACTCTCGCCGATCCGCCCTTGACACGGATTTCTTCTTCCGTCAATCATTCCGTCAGGGAAAGCGGCTGAAGGAGGACTCATGGCGGAAGGAAACGGCTCGGGACGGGTCGCGCTCGTGACGGGCGCGGCGCGCGGGATCGGACGCGGCATCGCGCTCCGGCTCGCCGAAGACGGCCTCGACGTGGCCGTCAACGACCTCGAAAGCATGAAGGGCGAATTGGATGGAGTGGCAAAGGAGATCGAGGCGAAGGGCGTTCGCTCCGCCGCCGCTGCCGCCGACGTGTCGAGCAAAGACGAAGTGGACGGCATGGTGAAAAGCGTCGCCGACGAACTCGGAAGCCTCGACGTGATGGTCGCCAACGCCGGCATCGCGCAGGTGAAGCCCATCCTCGACGTCTCGCCCGAAGACCTCGACCGGATGATGGCCGTGAACGTCAAAGGCGTCGCGCTTTGCTACCAGGCTGCGGCGAGACAAATGATCGAGCAAGGGAACGGCGGCAAGATCATCGGCGCGGCCTCCATCGCCGCCCACAAAGGCTTCGGCCTATTGGGACATTATTCGGCCTCGAAGTTCGCGGTGAGAGGACTCACGCAAGCCGCCGCGCAGGAATGGGCCGAGCATGGGATAACCGTCAACGCGTACTGTCCCGGCATAGTGGACACGGCGATGTGGGAACTCATAGACGAGGAGATCGGAAAATTGCAGGGGGCGGAAAAAGGCGAGGTGATGCAGCAGTTCGCCGACTCGCTCATCACGCTCGGAAGAGTGCAGACACCGGAGGATGTCGCGAGCTTCGTCTCGTACCTCGCCTCGAAGGACTCCGACTACATGACGGGCCAGTCCGTAATGATAGACGGGGGGATCATCTTCTCGTGATAAATGCCGCGAATCGCGAGTCGTATTTTTCGATTCGCGTTCTTCGAGCTTGACGCGAAACCGCGCGAACCCCGCCATGTATTGTAAGATACGAATTCGGGAAAGCGTGAGGAAGGGAGAGAATGATGCCGGGGTTCGACCGGGGTGAGGTACGCGCGAACGGGTTGCGGTTTCACTATCTGGAGGCGGGCGAGGGGCCTTTGGCGCTGTGCTTGCACGGGTTCCCGGATTCTCCGCACAGCTATCGTCATCTTTTGCCCGCTCTGGCGGAGGCGGGATACCGGGCGGTCGCGCCGTTCAACCGGGGTTTCGAGCCGACGGAGCTTCCGGCGGATCGCCACCACATCCACACGTCCATGATGGTCTCGGACGCTCTCGCGCTCCACGAGGCGCTCGGCGGAGACGGAGAGGCCGTGCTCATCGCGCACGATTGGGGGGCGGTCGCGGCGTGGGGCGCTCTGGGACACGAGCCGGAGAGGTGGAGGCGGAGCGCCATATTGAATATTCCTCCGTTTCAGGTATTCGGGGCGAATTTGTTCAGCTACGCGCAGATAAAGCGTTCGTTCTATTTCTGGTTCTTCCAGATGCAGGCCGTCGCCGAGGACGTCATATCCGCCGACGACTTCGCCTTCATTGACAACATATGGGCCGACTGGTCGCCCGGCTACGACGCGAGGGACGACCTCCCGAAGGTGAAGGAGTGCCTGAGAAACCCGGCCCATTTCCACGCCGCGCTCGGGTATTACTGGGGACAGTTCGACCCGCCGCGCATGGGTTCTCAGGTGTGGGCCGAGGAGCAGGAAGCCGCGTGGGGGCAGCCGATCACCACCCCCGTCCTCTATCTCCACGGCACGAACGACGGCTGCCACGGCCTCGACGCGGAGCAGGTCGCCGGGGTTCCAGCCCTTTGCGGAGAAGGTTCGGAGGCCGATCTGATCGAGGGAGTCGGCCTATTCTTGATGGTCGAGAGACCCGAGGAGATAACCGAGCGGATCGTCGGATTCCTCGGGAC
>JBOHBL010000197.1:0-11924 GCA_050698295.1 Rubrobacteraceae bacterium
GCTTCATACCCGCCAGGGTTTCTATGCGGACCCCATCTACGGCGGGAACAAGGATCGTGTTGGGTGGGAGGTGATCGGGTTCCCCGGACCGGCCTCGCTGGCTGAGGTGCATTCAGGGCGCTATAGCACTTTGGACTACTTCGCCGAGAATCGGGAGCTGGAGGATGACCGTGGCGCGTAAGAGGAAGCCGGAGCGAGCGGAGGTTTGTATCATCGGCGCGGGCGCCTCGGGCGCGGCTGCCGCGAAGGTGCTGACCGAGAGCGGCGCGCGGGTGGTGGCGCTCGAGCGCGGTCCCTGGCGCACGCGGGAGAGCTTCGGCGGCGACGAGCTCGCCAACGTGAACCGCTACAACCTGTGGCCCGACCCGTTGCTCAACCCGCGGACCGTCCGCTTCTCGGAGTCCGAGGAGCCGGAGGTCGAGCTGTTCTGCCCGGTGCCGCAGATGGTCGGCGGAGGCACGGTCCACTGGCAGGGCTGGCTGCCGCGGTTCATCGAGGACGACTTCCGCCTGCGCACCATCGTCGGAAACGTGCCGGGCGCGACGCTGGCCGACTGGCCGATCGGCTACTCCGATCTGGAGCCATACTACGACAAGGTCGAATGGGCCTTCGGCGTGTCGGGCCGGGCGGGAGCGAACGCCTTCGAGTCGCCGCGCAGCCGCGACTACCCCTGCCCGCCGATGCCGGTGTCGCGCTACGCGCGGAAGTTCCACGAGGGCTGCCGCAACCTCGGCTACAACTCGTTCCAGACGCCGCAAGCGGCGCTCTCGCGCCCCTACAACGGGCGGCCGGCGACGGTCGTCAGCGCCTTCGCCCAGCAGCACGGCGACCCGACCGGCACCCGCTCGAGCGCGCTCAACGTATTCGTCCCCGACGCGGTGGCCACCGGCCGCTACGACCTGAGACCGGATAGTTACGTGCGTGAGATCACGGTGGACGAGCGGGGCCGGGCGAAGAGCGCCGTGTACGAGGACGCCGACGGCGACCTCATCGAGCAGGAGGCGGACGTCATCATCCTCGCCTGCGGCGCGGTCGAGTCGGCGCGGCTGCTGCTGCTTTCACGCTCCGGGCGCTTCCCGAACGGCCTGGCGAACGGCAGCGACCTGGTGGGTCGCAACGTTACGTTCCACGAGTACAGCGCCGCGGTCGGCATCTTCGACGACCCGATCTACGCCTGGGCGGGCGGCGGTTACGTTAGCGCCAGCAGCTTCCAGTTCTACGAGCACGACGACGACCGAGGTTTCGTCGGCGGCGGCCACATCGCGGCGGCGGGCGTCGGCATCCCTCTGCCGATCAACTGGAGCCTGCCGGACGCTCCGGCGTGGGGAGCCGGGGCCAAGCAGATCGACCGTGATTTCTTCAACCACAGCATGGCCGTCTCGATGGTCGTGCACGACATGCCGCAACACGACAACCGCGTCGAACTGGATGAGAACGTCAAAGACGCCTGGGGCCTGCCGGCGGCGCGCATCACCCTGAGCCCGCACGAGAACGACCTGGCCATGGGCCGTTTCCTCATCGACCGCAACGCGGAGATCCTGGAAGCCGCCGGCGCGAAGAAGGTCGACAAGGTCTACATCGACCGCATCACCGGGAACTGCTCGCACCAGCACAGCACCACGCGCATGGGCGACGACCCCGAAACGTCGGTGCTGAACAAGTGGTGCCAGGCGCACGAGGTCGACAACCTGTTCGTCGTCGACGGCGGGCCGTTCCCGACTGCGACCGGGGCCAACCCCACCCTCACCATCATGGCCAACGCCTGGCGGGTGGCCGAGAACATCGTCCGGCAACGAGGAGCGGTAAAGGCGACGAGCAGAGGAGTAGACGAATGAAGCTGGCTTACCAGACAAACACCTGGGGCGGAGTGGTCGGCCACCCCGCCGGGGTAACGAGCGTCAAGGACCTCTACTACCTGGCGAACGGCTCCACCGAGGAAGCCCTCCGCGACATATCCGCCGCCGGATACGAGGGCTTCGAACTCTTCGACGGCAACCTTATGGAATATGCCGGGCGCGAGGATGAGCTTCGGAGGCTCATGGACGAACTCGGCCTCGCGATGGTCGGGGTGTATTCCGGGGCGAACTTCATCTATCCGGAGATACTCGATGAAGAACTGCACAGGATCGAGGCTGCCGCCCGGCTCGCTGCGCGGTTCAGGGCCGAACACCTCGTCGGCGGCGGAGCGGTGCGCGCCTCGGGCATCCGGGAGGAGGACTACCGGCGGCTGGGAGAGGGGCTGGAAAAGGTCATCAGTCTGGCGGAGCGGAACGGACTGAGGGCGAGCTTCCATCCGCACCTCGGTACCTGCGTGGAGTCGCCGGAGCAACTCCAAAAGGCGTTCGAATATACCGGCATCGACTTCTGTCCGGATACCGCGCATCTCGAAGCGGGAGGAGGGGACTCGGCGGACCTTATAAGGAAGTACGGGGACCGCGTCCAGTATGTGCATCTCAAGGACCTCGGGGACGGGGAGTTCCTTCCGCTCGGGCATGGGGGTATGGACTTCGGAAGAATTCTCGGCGCTCTCGAAGACATCGAGTTCGACGGGTGGATCACGGTCGAACTCGACGCCTACGAGGACCCTGCGGAAGGAGCGCGAATAAGCAAGAGGTTCCTCGACGAGGTGACAACGTGAACCGGGGACGCGGAGACGGTAATAGGACGGGAAACAAGGAAAGTGCGGTTTCTTGACATAGCGAAGCTGCTTGGGGAGACGAACGAGAGATGAAAGGGAAAGAAGTGGTACGCCGGAAGATCAGCCGGAAGGACTTTCTTGCCGGAGCGGGCGCCGGGATTCTGATGCTGGGTTTGTCCGGCTGTGGCGGGGCGGGAACTTCTCCCGCGCGGCAGGGTGGCGGTGTTGGGTCGGAGGCGGCGCAAAGGGCGCTTGAGGAGTTGAGAGGCAAGGTCTTGAGCACCGGCCCCTACGGGGAAGAGCCCACGCCGGCCAGCGAAATAAAACTGAGCGATGAGGAGTTGGAGCAGATCAGGGCGAAGGGCGCGACGGCCGCCATCGCCTTGCACTACGGCGGCAATGACTGGGCCAAGGGTCAGGTGGACGGCTTGCGGAGCCAGTTTGGGGAGATGGGCATAGAGGTCATCGCTGTCACCGACGCCACCTTCGACCCCGACAAGCAGGTCTCCGACATAGAGACCACCTTGATCGAGGGTCCGGACATCATGGTTTCGATCCCCACCGACGGTCTCGCAACCGCGGATGCCTACGGGAAGGCGGTCGCGCAGGGCGTGAAGCTCGTCTTCATGGACAACGTGCCGGTTGACTTCGAGCACGGCGAGGACTACGTCAGCGTCGTGTCCGCCGACAACTATGGAAACGGAGTGGCTTCGGCCCACTTGATGGCCTTGAAGCTGGGCGGCCGGGGCAGGATCGGCCTCGTCTACCACTCCGTCGACTTCTTCGTCACAAAGCAACGCTACGAGGGGTTCAAGAAGATCCTCGGAAGCGAGTACAAGGACATCGAAATCGTCGAGGAGCGGGGCGTCATCGGTCCCGACTTCGCGGGCGAGGCGCTGCTGGCCGCGTCGGCGATGCTGACCAAGCACGCGGATCTGGATGGCATCTGGGCCGTATGGGACGTCCCGGCCGAAGGCGTCCTCGCCGCGGCGCGGACCGTGGGCCGCACCGGCCTGATCGTCACCACGATCGATTTGGGTGAGCCTGTGGCGATCTCGATGGCCTCGGGCGGGATGGTCAAGGGGCTTGGCTCGCAGCGCCCGTTCGACCAGGGCGTCACCGAAGCCAAACTGGCCGGATACGGGCTTCTGGACAAGGAAGCGCCACCTTACGTGGCGCTCTCCGCCCTGCCCGTGACGGAGGATAACGTCCTGGACGCCTGGAGGACCGCGTATCACGAGGCGCCGCCGGAGAAAGTCAGAGAAGTCGCGGAGTAGGACGGTGAGTAGAGAAAAGTACTACTCACTATTCACTGCTTTTCAAAGGAGGAGATGGTGAGTCAGACAGAGACGATGGCGGTGGAGTTGAAGGGTATAGTCAAGTCGTTCGGTGGTAATGCCGTTCTGCGCGATGTGGACTTTCAACTGAGCCGGGGCGAAGTCCACGCGCTGGTGGGCGGCAACGGAGCCGGCAAGTCGACGTTGATGAAGATACTCGAGGGCGTCCATGAGCCGGACGCGGGAGAGATAGAAGTCGAGGGCGCCGCGGTTCGCATCCGCTCTCCCCAGGATGCGAAAGCCAATGGGATAGCGATGATCTTCCAGGAGTTCAGCCTGATCCCCACCCTGAGCGTGGCACAGAACCTGTTCTTGAACAGCGAGCCGCACACCGGGATGGGGTTCCTCGACGACCACGAATGCGAGCGCCGTACTCGCGAGCTGTTCGCCGAGCTCGGTGAGGAGGTGGACCCCAGGACGGTGGTGGCCGATCTCAGCACCGGCTACTGGCAGCTCACCGAGATCGCCAAGGCGCTGGCGCGGGAAGCGCGCATCCTCATCATGGACGAACCGACCTCTTCGCTCACCCAAACCGAGACGGAGGCGCTGTTCGCCATGATCCGGGAGCTTAAAGACAGGGGGATCTCGATCGTCTACATCTCCCACCGGATGGAGGAGATTTTTCAAGTCGCCGACCGGGTCACGGTGCTCCGCAACGGTGAACACGTCATCACGGAAGAGACGGCCAACCTGACCCTGGAGCAGGTGATCGAGCACATCGTCGGAGAGAAGATGGAGCAGGCTTTCGAATGGAAGGAGCGGCAGGTGGACCGAACCGGAACCCCTCTGCTGGAGGTGGAAGGTTTGACCGCCGGTGGACGCTTCCGGGATGTCGGCTTTCGCTTATATCCGGGTGAGATCCTCGGCGTGGCCGGTCTCATGGGCAGCGGCCGGACGGAGATAGCCCGCGCGCTCTTCGGGATAGATCGGATCGAGGCCGGCGAAGTCCGCGTTCACGGAAGTCCGGTGGACATCCGCAGCCCCCAGGACGCCATGGCGGCGGGCATCTCTCTGATCCCGGAGGATCGGCGCCTCCAGGGGCTCGTCCTCGACCATTCGCTGAAGGACAACTTGCTACTGCCGTTGTTGCGGAACTTGCAACGCGGCGGCGTGGTCGATGATCGGCGAGGAGATGAGATGGCGAGGTCCCACGTCGAGAGGCTGAAGATCAAGGTGAACTCGATCTTCGAGCCCGTCCAATTACTGTCCGGTGGTAACCAGCAGAAAGTGGTGATCGCCAAGTGGCTGGCGGCCGAACCCGACATACTCATCATGGACGAGCCGACGGCCGGCGTGGACATAGGGGCGAAGACGGAGATCCTCGACATCGCCCGCACTCTCGCCGATGCGGGCAAGGGGATAATCATAATCTCCTCGGAGCTAGCCGAGCTTTTGGCCGTGAGCGACCGGGTTCTGGTTTTACAGGACGGCGCTGTGAAGCAGGAGATGGAAAGACCCGAAATAGAATCGGAGGAGGAATTGCACCATGCTGTCCAGAGTGTTTAAGCGCGAAGCGGCTCCAGAAAGCAGCGCTTTCCGGTTCGACTGGCGACGCTATGTAGTGTTTATCGCCTTCCTGGTGATCTTCGCCGTTTTCTCCGTCACCCTCTACGATGTCGGCTTCTTGAGCGTCACCAACCTCTTGAACGTCGTGGTCCAAACCGCGATCATCGCGGTGATGGCGGTGGCCGTGACCTTCGTGATCTCCGCCGCGGAGATCGACCTCTCCGTCGGCTCGGTGGCGGGGCTCGCGTCCGTCACCAGCGCGCTGGCGGTCTCCCAGTACGGACTACTCGCCGGTATCGCGGCGGGGCTTTTGACCGGCGTCGTTGTGGGTGGGATCAACGGTTTATTGGTCGCCGCCGTCGGGATCCCGTCGTTTCTCGTTACGCTCGGGATGTTGGGGATCGCGGTCGGATCGGCGATGTGGATAACCGAATCGGCCCCGATTCCCATCGTGAACGACACGTTCAACAACATCTTCGGTTCAGGGCAGATCGGGCCTGTTCCGGTCCTGCTTCTGTGGGTGGTGGTCCTGTTCGTGGCAGGCCACGTAATCCTGCGAAAGACCGCCTACGGCCGGCAGGTGCTTGCGACGGGCGGCAACGAATCGGCGGCCCGCTTCAGCGGGGTGAACACGCGCAGGATCAAGTTCTACGTCCTCCTGGCCTCCGGCACCGTCGCGTCGCTGGCCGGGATGCTCTACGCCGGGCGGCTCCAGTCCGGACGCTTCTCGTGGGGCGAAGGCGACGAGCTGTCGGTGATAGCCGCCGTGATACTCGGCGGCACGAGTTTGTTCGGGGGTTATGGCACGGTCGTGGGCTCGGTGCTCGGCGCGCTGCTGGTCGGCCTCATCAACAACGGGCTGACCCTGATGGGATTGCAGTTGAGCCAGCAGGAGATCGTGCGAGGCGCGATCATCATCCTCGCCGTCGCCCTCGCCGGTAAAGGGATAGGGAGTAGGTAGTGGGGAGTAGGGAAATACAATTACTCGCTGACAAGGAGGATCGATGCAGAGACCAGTAACGCTGTTCACCGGACAGTGGGCGGACATGCCCCTCGAAGAGCTTGCCCCGCTCGCGAAGGAGATGGGCTACGACGGCCTGGAACTCGCCTGCTGGGGCGACCATTTCGAGGTGGGAAAAGCTCTCTCTGACAACGGATACGTGGACAGGAAACGCGAACTCCTCGAAGAGCACGGCCTCGAATGCCACGCCATCGGCAACCACCTCGTCGGCCAGTCCGTCTGCGACCCGATAGACGAACGCCACAAAGCGACCGTGCCGGAACACGTCTGGGGCGACGGCGACCCGGAGGGTGTGAGGCGACGCGCCGCCGAAGAGATGAAAGATACGGCCCGCGCCGCCGCCAGGTTCGGCGTGAAGACCGTCACCGGCTTCACCGGGAGTTCTGTGTGGCACAAGTTGTATTTCTTTCCTCCGACGAGTCAGGAAGACGTCGAGGAAGGCTTCCGGGACTTCGCCGAGCGGTGGAATCCCATCCTCGATGTGTTCGATGAGGAGGGAGTGCGGTTCGCTTTCGAGGTGCATCCGACGGAGATATCCTACGACATCCACTCCACGGAGCGGGCTCTCGAAGCCATCGGCCATCGCGAGGCGTTCGGGTTCAACTTCGATCCCAGCCATCTTCACTGGCAGTTCGTGGACCCGGTGAAGTTCATCAGCCGCTTCGCCGGGCGCATCTACCACGCCCACATGAAAGACGCCATCCGGACACTCGACGGCGAGAATGGGATCCTTTCTTCTCATCTCGCCTTCGGAGATCACCGACGCGGCTGGGACTTTCGTTCGGTGGGACGCGGCGGGGTGGACTTCGAGGAGATCATCCGCGCGCTGAACCGCATTGGCTACGATGGCCCCCTCTCGGTGGAGTGGGAGGACGCCGGGATGGACCGGGCGCATGGAGCGAGGGAGTCGGCGGAGTTCGTTCGCAGGCTGGACTTCGAGCCGTCCGAAACAGCCTTCGATTCGGCTTTCGGCAAGGAGGGTTGACTTGAAGAAACTCAGGATGGGAATGGTCGGCGGCGGTTCCGGAGCGTTCATCGGAGCCGTTCACCGCAGGGCCGCCATAATGGACGGCGAAATAGAGTTCGCGGCGGGCGCGCTCTCCTCGACACCGGAGAAGTCGAGGGAATCTGGCCGGACACTGGGCCTGTCTGAAAGCCGCAACTACGGCTCGTGGGAGGAGATGCTCGAAGGTGAACTGTCGCTGCCGGAAGAGGAGCGGATAGACCTCGTGAGCGTCGTCACCCCGAACCACTTGCATTTCCCGGTGGCGCGCGCCTTCGTCGAAGCCGGCTTCAACGTGGTCTGCGACAAGCCTATGGTCCACGACTCCGGGCAGGCAGCGAAGCTCGCGAAGGCCGTCGAGAAGAGTGGCGTCGTCTTCTGCGTCACCTACCAGTACACCGGATACCCGATGGTCAAGCAGGCGAGGCACATGGTCAGAAGCGGCGCGCTCGGCGAGGTCCGCAAAGTCATCGTCGAGTACAACCAGGGATGGCTGGCGAATGAGATCGAGGACGGCGGAGACAAGCAAGCCTCATGGCGCACCGACCCCGAAAAGAGCGGCGTCGCCGGAACTATGGGCGACATCGGCTCCCACGCCGAAAACCTCGTCGCAACGGTCACGGGACTCGAAGCCGCCGAGATCTGCGCCGACCTCACCTCCTTCGTCCCCGGAAGGCAGCTCGACGACGACGCGAACATGCTCATCCGCTACGAGAACGGCGCGAGGGGAGTGCTTGTGGCGTCGCAGATCTCCGCCGGAGAAGAGAACGCCCTCATCCTGAAAGTCTACGGCACGGAGGGCGGACTGGAGTGGCGGCAGGAGGAGCCGAACGATCTCATCCACCGCCCCGCCGGGGCTCCGGTCCAGGTCTACCGTCGGGGCAACGAGTACCTGTGCGACGAGGCGAAGAGAGCCGCCCGTATACCGCCCGGCCATCCGGAGGCGTTTATAGAAGCCTTTGCGAACGTATACGTCGCCGTTGCGGATGCCATCCGCTCCGGGGGCAACGATGGTTCCATCGACTTCCCGACCGTCCACGATGGGGTCAGAGGAGTCAACTTCATCGAGAAGGTCGTGGAGAGCGCGGGCAGCGAGAGGAAGTGGATCGACGTCTTGCGGCGCGCTGTGGATAGAGTGGGCGGGTCGGCTGAAAAATAGATCTTTCGCGGCGCGTGATCCTCGCCGGAAGTCTCGGAGGGGACAGGCGTTGGCGAGGTCGTCCGGGAGTCATGCCGAATCCGGTTAATCTCTTCCCGGAGAGCCGTATTCGCCTTTCCCCGACTCCCGAAGGGTCGCTTCGCCCGGCTTCGCCTTTTGGAGGAGTGGAGGAGTAGTGAGATAGAGGAGTCGTATTCGTTTTTGCCGACTCCTCCATCTCCTCCACTCCTCCCTCTCAGACGCAACCTCCCGACTCCCGTACTCCCGCCGAGTACGGAACCATCCACCCGGATTCGGTATCAGGGGTCGGGATGAAATACCGGGAGCCGGGAGTCGCATCATTCTCGACTCCCGGCTCGACGACTTTACGATTCCAGGCTTTTCCTGCTTTCGGCCTTCGCCAGCGCGAGGACCGACTGGGCGCCCGCGGCCAGATCCGAGGCGACGTTGCCTTCGGCGTCCACGAGCACCGCCGACGGCGTGCCCCTCGCCCCGTAAGCGTGGCCGGCGGCGAACCCTTCGTCGAGCGCCACCGGCGAGTCGAAGCCCATCGCCTCGTTGGCTTCCACGGCGCCGGTCGAGACGAGGAGGAGCCTGGGCGCTTCTTTCGGGGGATCGGCCTCCCACTCCTTGAGGTCGGGGAGCATTTGTCGGCAGAAGCCGCAGTTGGGGCTCCAGAACACCACCAGCGTCTCGCCGCCCTCGAAGTCCGAGAGCTTCACCGTTTGTCCGCCGAGGTCGGGCAGTTCGATCTCGGGCGCTATCTCGCCGACCTCCATGGCCTTCGGCCCGCTTTCGAGGGTCGCCGGGGCGTGGAAATCGCCGCATTCGGGGCAGGGCGTCTCTCCCTCCGCCAGGCGCTCCACGAACCTCGATACTCCATTCCGGCCCTCCATCAGCGCGCCGCCGATCGTGCCGTCGGCGTTGACGAGCACAGCGCTGGGGGTGCGATCCACCTCGTAGGCTTCGGCGACCTCCCAGTCCTCCTGCGAAAGTACGCGCTCCACCCCGTGCTCGGCCGTCTTGGCGCGGTTCTCCTCGACGCTGCCGCGACTGATGAGCGCGATCGTCATCTCGTCGGAATGCTCGCGTTGCCAGCGCCCGATCTCCGGCAGCATCGCCGCGCACGGGCCGCACTCGGGGGCGGTGAAGAACAGCAGCACGGGCTTGTCGGGGGCGCGCAGGGAGTCGAGCGTGCGCGTCTCGCCGTAGAGGCCGGGGAGGTTGAAGTCCGGGGCCGGGGAGCCCATCGGCAATCCCGCCTCCTGTTCGTCGAAAGAGCCCGGTCGTTCCTCGACCGCCGGCTCTATGAGGCTCCTGTCGATGAGCTGCTTCTCCATCGCGTCGAGCCGCGTCAGGAGCCGCCCGTTCTGCCGGAGCAGGTTGGCGAGGGTCCACCCCTGCAAGCCCAGCAGCCCGAGCACGACCAGCCCGAAGACGATCCCCGCGACCTGGGAGACGGTCAGAGAGCCCAACCAGCCGAGCATGCTCGGGCCGGCGTCATCCCCGCCCCGCCAGATGATGAACCCGGCGGCGGCGGCGAAAACGCCGTTACGCGCCAGCGTCTTCCAACCGGCCGGGGCGGAGTGGATCTGGCCGAAACAGCGGCAGTCCGGCCTGTTCCCGCGAGCCAGGTTGAAGAGGATCCCCGCCACGAACAGCACCAGAAGCCCCAGCGCCCCTGCGGCCCCCCAAAACGCCGTCGCCGGGAACAAGAGCGCGGCGGCCACCGCCAGCTCGGCCAGCGGCAGCAGGATCGCCACCGCACCGGCAAGCCTTTCAGGGACGCCGAAATCGACGGCGGCCGTCCGTGAGCCCTTGCGGTCGGCGAGCTTGGAAAACGCGGCCAGGGCGAAAACCCCCGCTAGCAGTAATCTGACTATTAAAAGAGCGGTACCCATGAATATCTCCTAACGTCATGCCCCGATCCGGGACCGTGTCGGCGTCTTCCTCGATGGCCCGCCGGTGATCCCATTCGATTGGCGGGGTTCCACCAGAACGGCGCCGCGGTCCTTGTGTAACGGAAGGGACGCCGGGTTGGGCGCCCCTTCCGCATCGACGCCGCGCGGGGCTCGGGGGCTCGAGAACCTCACCCGCGGCGGAGTCGTCAACCTAGCACTTGGCGGCGCAGAGGTTGTTCGGCGATCCGCAGCAGCCACCGACCTCGATGCAGACCTCGCCGCTGGCGCAGTCGCCATTCTTGTCGCACTCGTCCGTGACGGGGCAGACCTCGCCTTCGAGGTTAATGCACGCGGTCTTGGGCTTGCCTTTCCTGGGCTTGGCGAGCTTGGCGCAGACGCAAAACTCGGTGTCGGTGAGGGGGGCGCAGAGGTCGTCTTCACTATTTATCGTGGGACAGGAGCCGTCGCTGACCTTCCGCTTGCCCTTGCACTTGTTCTTCTTTTTCTTGGCGTCGGCGGGAGCCGCCGCGAAGGGGATCAACGCGGCGCCAAAAGCGGCAGCTCCCGCCATCTTCAGCGCCCGAGAGCGCGTGATCTCGCCGCTCGCCACTCCCCGGGTCAACTCGTCGAAGGAGAAGCCCTCTCCCAGCAAGGGAGCGCGCGCCACCTCCTTGAGATCTTCTCTGTCGACTAGCAAAACATGCCTCCTTTCGCGAGCCCTTCGTCGTGAATCCTTTACGCCGCAGGTTGCGACCCCTCCGCATCACTCAAATTACGTATTTTTCGGGGAATTCGGAAATATTCGGTCAGGATAGCGGGCGGACGACGACC
This sequence comes from Rubrobacteraceae bacterium, assembly GCA_050698295.1. Taxonomy (GTDB): domain Bacteria; phylum Actinomycetota; class Rubrobacteria; order Rubrobacterales; family Rubrobacteraceae; genus JACCWD01. The sequence continues at coordinate 11,397 of JBOHBL010000197.1, forward strand.
GCTCCGCCGGGTTCGGCCTCGACCCGCAGTTCGCTGCCGCGAAGTAAGGCCATGCCGAGCAAGGGGGCGGCGTCGGCGATCAGGGCCCGCACCGAACGCGGATTGCCGTACCAGACGACCCGAGCGAGGCAGAAGTCTTCGACGATGGTGCTGCCGTCGGCGAGAACAGACTCGGCGGACCCTGCCACCGGCAAGGCGAGGCGTTCGACGGTCTCGGGCCGTAGCGTCAGGTGGCCGGTGAAGCCGGTGTCCACTACAGCCTCGACGCGCGCCTCCCGGCTCTCCGAGAGGATCAGCACCGTCACCGCGAGCACCGCTTCGTCGTCGGTGGTGACGGCGCCGATCATCATGGCCTAAGCCGGCGAGCCCTCGCTGCCGCCGGCGCGAGAGCCCGCGCCCATCCGGTAAGCGGCGGGGCGGTTGACCCGCATCAGGTAGAGTACGGCGTCGGGGTTCTTCTGTAGGGCGCGATCGGAGGCCACCACGTCGCTTTCGTCCACCTCGTAAGAGCCGGTGGTTATGTCCACG
>JBOHBL010000198.1:0-1697 GCA_050698295.1 Rubrobacteraceae bacterium
GAGCCGCGACGGCATCGCGCCCCGCCTTGTCCGGATCCAGCGCGAAGATCACGCGGCGGATGCGGTGCTTCTCCAAAAGCGCGTCGTGATCACTCGTCCAGCCGTTGGCGCCGTACATCGGGATCGCGTTGGGGATTCCGGCCTCCAGATAGGAGAGCGCGTCGAAGACCGACTCGGCGATCACGAGCTCCTCCGACGTCGCCGCGCACGCGGCATTGACTAAGCCTCGCTTGGGTCCGGGCAGGTAGAGGTGCCGCTTGCGATCGATCGCCCGCCCGTAGAGGTCCACGACATTGCCCTCAAGGTCCCGCAGCGGCACGACCACGCAGCCAAGAAGAAGCTCGCGACCTCCCTCCGTGAGGACTCCCAACGCCCGAAGACCCTCGTAGGTCTCGCTGCCCTCCGGGGCGCGCTCCAGAAGCGAGCCATCCGCGTACCCGATCGGCAGCGCCGCGTAGAGCGCCGGATCCGTGATCCCGCGCGAAGCCAGATACTCCTTGGCCGGCACCGAAGAGAGAAGCGTCTGATGGCAGAACGCCACGACCTGCCCGAGCAGATCCGGCCGGGGAGGCCTCCCCTCGCGCCGCGGACGCGCAGGCACGCCCGCCAAGCGCAGCGGCGCGCGAGAGGCAGCCGCCGGCGTCTCCGTCACCGAGCCCGTCGCGGCCAACCGCCGCAACGCCTCCGGGAACGACACACCCCAGATCCGCCGCGCGAACTCGATCACATCCCCGCCCACGACCTTGCCCGGCGCCGAGCACGCCCCGTGACAGCACCAACGCTGCTTGGCCGGCGACACGGCCAGAGACGGCTCGGTATCGGGGTGCCAGGGACACAGGCCGAAGTATTCCGAGCCTCTCCCGCGCAGCTTGATCCCGCAACCCTCGATGAACCCCACCAGGTCGTGACTCTCACGGACGCGGGTGATCGTCTCGGCCGGGATCATCTGTAGAAGCCTTTCGAGGGAAAGTCTGTCAAGAGTTTTTTTGCGCGGGGAGCTTGCCCGACAGTCGGCTTCATGGGTGTTCCGAGATTATTGGTTATCACTATACTTGTCAAGGGGGATTCACCATGACACTCCCAGCCGTTCTGGAAAGCGCCCCTACAATCGATCCGATGGCTCTAGCCCGCAAGAAGGACTCGGAGGAGACGATCGGTGAACGCCTCGCGCGCCTGCGGCGCGAGCGCGGCATGACCCAAGTAGAGCTGGCCGAGAGGCTCGGTGTCGTCCAGCCCGTCGTCTCCGATTACGAACGCGGCGAGCTGCGCCTCCACGGTCAGCTGATTGTCGAGCTGACGAAAATCATCGGCGTGTCCGCCAACGAGCTGCTCGGCTTGGAAGAATCGAAGTCCAACGGCTCGATCAAGAACCGCCGGCTTCTGCGGCGTATCCAGGAGCTCGAGCGCCTGCCACGACGCGACCAGCAAGCGATCCTCCGGACGCTCGACGCCTTCCTCGCTAAAGCACGCTGACTTTTTCGCGCCAGGAGCCGCCAGGAAGCCCGATCGCCTCGAGGCGCGACCCGTCCTATCCCCGATTTCGGCAGATCTGACCGACTCACCTCCCTTCCGCCGTCACGCGCCGGAAGTTGCAGCTCGGCTCAAGTCACGGCGACCGGAGCCTGACCCCCGGCGTCCTGGCGCTTGCAGCAGCACTCACGCCTCATATCCGGTTCTTCTCCATCGGCCCGCGCGTT
>JBOHBL010000199.1:0-1531 GCA_050698295.1 Rubrobacteraceae bacterium
TTCAGGTCTACGACGCGGGCAAGGACGCCACCGACGAACATGAAGTCTCCTACATCGTCATGGAGTACGTCTCCGGCGGAGATTTGAAGGAGATGATGGAGAAAGAGGGGCCGCTCTCCGGGAAGGAACTGTCGAAGATAGGGGCGAGCCTCGCCGCGGGACTGGCGCACGCCCACGAGCGGGGCGTCATCCACCGCGACATAAAGCCCCAAAACGTCCTCATCGACGAGCACGGACGTCCGAAATTGACCGACTTCGGGATCGCTCGCGCCATCGACGAATCGCGCGAGGCGAAGACCGGCTCTTATCTGGGGACCACCCTCTACTCCTCGCCCGAGCAGTTGCAGGGCGAGGCTATCACCGCCGGGAGCGACGTGTATTCGCTTGGAGCCACGCTTTACGAGGCGATGGTCGGTGAGCCTGTGTTCGGGGGCACGGTCTTTCAGGTCGCGAGCCGGCAGGTCCACGAAGCCCCCGTCCCGCCCAGAGAGCGGGGGGCGGATGTGAGCGAGGAGTTTGAAGCCGTGATCCTCGCCTGCCTCGCGAAGGACCCCGACGACAGGCCGTCCGCCGCCGAGCTTCGGGACGCTCTCGAAAGAATCTCCGCCGGCCGGGAGACCGCAAGGCTCGCCGGCTTGCCCGGACGCGCCGGCCGCGTGAAGCTCGCGGGCGCGGCTCTCGTCCTCCTGCTGCTCGGCGCGCTCGCCGCGACGGCGATGCTTGGCTTTGGAGGCGAAAGTCGGCAAGCCGACCAGGTCGCCGAGCGGCAGGACGCGCCGGAGGACTCCGAAGACGAAAGTCCCGTCAGCGAAGAAGTCTCTGACGGCGAAGGCTCCGATGCTTTGACCGAGGAGGCGGCGGTCGGGTTGGTGGCGACGATGTATTTATCGGTGGTTCGGGAGGACTACGAGGATTCCTATGCGGCTCTGTCGGAAGGGTACCGTCGAAGGGAGTTCCCGACCCGGGGAGATTGGAGACGGAACTTCGCGGATTTGCGGGCGATCACGTTCACCGAGACGCCCACGGCGCGGGTTTCGGGCGATGAGGCCGTGGTCAGGGGCGAGACGGCGTCCATCACGAACAGCGGAGAAGCGTACGGCGAGAGCGGCACCTGGCGCCTGGTGGCCGAGGACGGCGAATGGAAGCTCGACGGGATGGATCTCCGGGAGCAGAGAACGCCGGGCGGGACTCGAAGGGGAGAAAGCGCGTCAACTACCGCCACCTAAAGGAGGCGGCTTGTTATTCCAGGTTTCGTCCCTAAAGGAGGAACGGCATCAAAGCAACGGACGACATTAGGCGTGTATACCGGGTCACAGTCCGTTACACCCGGAGCCTGTTGGGTCTGTTGACGCAGGTTGCGAACCTGTCTCCGAAGAGAGGCGACCCACACCGCGAACCAACGCTCTACGCGCTCTCGCGAACGCCGCCGGTTGCCCGAGGATGCCTGCGGTGCACGGACTATTTTCATGTTTCCATTCTACTACGACAGGGCTTAGGTATGGGCGAAACTCTGTGTCGGGGCTTCCTACCC
>JBOHBL010000200.1:0-2542 GCA_050698295.1 Rubrobacteraceae bacterium
TCCTCGATGGGCAGGCGGATGCCGAGGTCGCCACGGGCGATCATCACGGCGTCGGCGATGGCGAGGATCTCGTCGGCCTCCGCGACCGCCGACGCCGTCTCCAGAGTAACTCCGCCGATGGCGAACCACGGAACGGCGAGTTCCTCACGGGCGAGGTCCCGGATGAATTCGAGACCGGCAACGTCTCCGTCGGGTTTGGTCGGGGTCGGGTATACGCTTCCGACGCCGAGGTAGTCGGCGCCCTCGCTCATGGCCCGACGCGCCTCCTCGATGGTCCCGGCGGAGCGTCCGATGATGGAACCTGGTCCGAGGATGTCTCTGGCGGCGGACATCTCCCCGTCCTCCTGTCCAATGTGGACGCCCGCCGCGCCGGAGAGACGCGCCAGCTCCGGGTCGTCGTTGACGGTGAAGAGCGCGCCGCCCGTCTCGCAGATGTTCCGCAGTTCTTCGGCGAGCGGCAATAATCCTTCCCTCGAAGCGTGTTTGTCGCGGAGTTGCACGATGTCCACTCCGCCGCGAACGGCGGAGGACACCCTCTCGGCGAGGTCGGGGCGCGGGTCGGTGACGAGGAGCAGTTTCGCGCGCTTCAGGGTTTTCATACTATTCATTTTCCACCTTTCGAGGAGGCCAGGCGAGTACGTCGAGGCGTTTGGCGTAGTGGAGGAGCGGTGCCGTGTCGGGGAGGTCCACCCCGATCTGAGCGGTCATTCGGAGCGTCTCCACCTCGGTCTCGGCCTTTTGCAGAGGCCACATGACGTGATGTATTTCTCCGCGTCTCACCCGCCCCCGCTCGTCCGCGGCGTAGAGGCAATACCGCTCGGTCAGGAAGTGTTCGATACTTCCGGGCCGGGAGTCCTCGATCTCCCCCGCCGGCCTGTACCTCCCCGCGAACTTCGCTCCCCTCGCGCCGCGATGCGTTCGGACGCTGTGGTAGACGACCTCATCCCCCTCTCTTTCGCACGACATCCTCGCGTCGAAGTACGGCAGGGAGAAGGTCGCGCGGGCGAGGCGGACGGCTATGGGATTGTGGGCGTCGAGGGAGAAAAACCATACGCCGGGCCTGCCGTTCGCCGTGACATAGGTACGCAAGTTCATCTCCGGGAAGTCCGAGAGAAAAGGGATGGACGGGACCAGACGCGGCCTCACGCCGCTCATGCGGAACGGGACGACGCCGAGCCAGGCAAAGTCATCGAAGGTGTCTATTTCGAGCCTGGCCGGGATCAGAGGTCGAAGAGAACTTTCCGGCACGGGCCAATGCATGAACAAAACATCGTGCCACGTCATCGAGATCCCCCACGGCGAGTCCGGGAACGGGTACGGACGGTGAACCACATTCCCAAGTGCCTTCTTCGCGTCGAACGTCATGGAGGGAATGATAACGCGACTCTTCTTCCATGCGCTTTTCCCTCTATCCCACCCCATGACCGCCAAAATAAAAATACATTTACACATAGACAATTATCTATTTATCTACTATGCTACCTTCATGGCTGACAAAAAGAACATCATCGCGGCGTTGAAAGCATTGGCGGATCCGGCACGGCTCTCGATTCTGGAGTTTTTGTGGAGTCCGAGCGCGGAGGAGTTTCGCGCGGATAGGGGGATCTGCGCCCTCGATTTGCAGGAGTTCCTCGGTGTCACGCAGCCGACGGTAAGCTACCACATGAAGATCCTGGTCCATGCGGGGCTGGTAACGACAGAGAAGCGCGGCAAGTGGGTTTACTACGAGTGCGTCACGGAGGGGCTTGACGAAGTCATCGCTTATCTGGACCGGTTTCGGCATCCGGCGGAAGAAAAGCTCTTCGGAGCATAGGGAGAGACGATGTCCGGTTTGCTAGAAGCATCCAGATGGTTCGTGATCGTCACGGCGCAGATGGTGGCGCTCTTTCTGGTTTTGAGCTTCGTGATCGGCCTTTTGCAAGCCTGGGTCCCGGAAGAGAAGCTCCGTTCGATGTTCAAAAAGCGCGGCCCCGTCGGCGCGTATTTGGGCGGCGCGGCCCTCGGGGCTATCACACCATTTTGCTCCTTCTCCACGATACCCGTGCTCATAGGGTTGCTCAGAAGCGGAGCGCCTTTCGGACCCACCATGACCTTCCTTTTCGCGTCGCCGCTCCTCGACCCGGTAATCCTCGGCGTTTTGGCGTTCGTGATCGGGGTCGAAGGCGCCGTTCTCTACACTATCGTGACGTTCGCGGCGGCGATAGGCATGGGAATTCTGCTGGCGAAACTCGGCTTCGAGTCCGATATCAGGGAAAAGACGCTCGCGGAAGAAAGCGCGGAGAACGGTTGCTCCATGGATTTGCCAATGTGGAGAAAAGCCTGGCGAGGGGCATGGAGATTCTTCGTTCCCGTGCTGCCCTATCTGCTCGTCGGGACGGCCATCGGCGCGGTTGTCTACGGCTTCGTTCCAACCGCCTGGATCTCCTCCGTCGCCGGGCCGGAGCAGCCGCTCGCCATACCCGCAGCGGCCGCCCTCGGCGTCCCCATCTACGTCAACGCGGAAACCTTCTTCCCGATCACAAACGCACTCATGGACAGAGGC
>JBOHBL010000201.1:0-6553 GCA_050698295.1 Rubrobacteraceae bacterium
GCATTTCAGCTTTTGTTTTCGAGGAGTCAAAAGCCGGAAGACGACAACTCGGCTGGCGTGACATCGCGTAGTTGTGAGCGAAAGAAGCTGACAAGCTGACCGGCTGAAATGCTGACCAGCGTGGTTCGCGTTTTCGCGAGCCGCCGAAGCGGAGGAGGAGGGATTCGAACCCTCGATACCCCGTTAGAGGTATAACACCTTAGCAGGGTGCCGCCTTAGGCCGCTCGGCCACTCCTCCGCAGCGGAGTATATCAAAGGGCGCCGGGCGGTTGCAGGAGACCGTGGCGCGCCTCCATCAGGAGGAGTTTTCGCCCTTCTCTTCGTCTTTGAGGATGTCCGGTTTCTCGTGGGCGGGTTCGGCGTCGAGGATCCGCTCGCCGGAGATCTCCTCCTTCATCTTCACCAGCGTCGCGTTGAGCGTCGCGCCGAAGAGGATCGTCAGCGAAGCTATGTACAGGTAGAGGAGCAGGATGATGACGACGCCTATGGAACCGTAGGTCTCGTCGTAGGAGCCGAAGTTGTTCACGTAGAGGCTGAAAGCGGCGCTCGCGATGACCCACAGGATCACCCCGACGAAGCCGCCCGGCGTGATCCAGCGAAACGGCTGGTCGGCGTCCGGGGCGAAGTAATAGAGAAGCGCGACAGCCATCACCATGAAGATGAAGGCGACCGGCCACCGGGCGATGTTCCACGCAAGCTCGAAGACGTTGCTGAGTCCGAAGTATCCGGCGATTGCCGCGCCTATCGGAGGTCCGAGGACGAGCAGCAAAACTCCGGTCAGGATCAGGACCGAGAGACCCAACGTCATCAAAATGGCGAGCCCCTTGACCTTCCAGAAAGGCCGCGTCTCCTGCACGTCATAGGCGCGGTTGAGGGCGTTTATAAAGGCCGAGAACGCCCCCGAAGCCGACCAGATCGTGAACAGTATGCCGAACGAGAGCAGGTAAGGCGCCGGCCGGCTGCCGCTTATGATGTCGCCGGTGTACTGGTCTATGAGCGTATAGACTTCCTGCGGCATCACGCGCCGGAAATAACTCAAGACCTCATCAGCCAGTTCGGGGTTTGAGAAAGTCCCCATCAAGGAAACGAGGACGAGGATGAACGGGAAGAGGGCCAGGATCAAATAGTAGGCCAACTGCGCGGCGAGCCCCATCGCGTCGTCGCGCTGGAACTCCCGCACCGTCGCCTTGAGCGTCCCGACGTTCGCAAGCGCCTTCAAGTCCCGCCAGAAGCTCGCGAGCGAACCCTCCACCGGACGATTCGCCACGGACCTCATCTCCGATTCGGACAACCTGGACGCCATCCCGTCTCCTCTGATCGACGACCACATTTTACTCGCAAATGCAGCCGATTATGCTCCTCATCGCTCTATGCGCCGCTGTATATCCGGCGAGCTTCCGTATACTCAAGGCCATGAGGTTGATAGTCGCCGAAAAACCCTCCGTCGGACGGGACATAGCGAGCGCCTTGGGAAAGCACTCCCGCGAAAACGGCGCGCTGGCCGGTAACGGCTGGACCGTGACGTGGGCTCTGGGCCACCTCGCCGAACTCGCGCCCCCGGATGCCTACGGAGACGAGTACAAACGGTGGAAGATGGAGAGCCTGCCGATTTTGCCCGATCGATTCAAAGTCCGGGTGAACGCGAGAACCAGAGATCAATTCAACGTCGTCAAAGGGCTCATGGGAGACTCTTCGACGACCGAGATCGTCAACGCCTGCGACGCCGGCAGGGAGGGCGAACTCATCTTCGCCTATCTTTACGGGTTGAGCCGGTGCGAAAAGCCGGTGCGTCGGCTCTGGATCTCCTCTCTGACCCCGGAGGCGATCCGGGAGGGATTTTCGAATCTTCGCAATGGCGACTCCATGAAACCCCTCGAAGACGCCGCGCGCAGTCGCTCCGAGGCCGACTGGATCGTGGGCATGAACGCCACCAGAGCATACTCCGTGAAGTTCTCCCGCCCCGGAAACGTTCTGTCTGTCGGGCGAGTCCAAACCCCAACCCTCAAACTCATCGTCGAGCGGGAGAGGGAGATCGAAGTCTTCAAACCCGAGAAGTTCTGGACCGTCCACGCGAGGTTCCGGAGGGAAGAAAACACATACGACGGCGTCTGGTTCAAGAAGAAAGAAAATCGCCTCAAGGAGAAAGAAAAAGCCGAAGCGATAGCGGAGAAGGTGCGCGACGGGACCGGCGTTGTCCGAAAGGCCGAGAAGAAAACGGCCTCCGAGAAACCTCCGCTCCTCCACGACCTCACCGAGCTTCAGCGAAACGCCAACGCGAAATTCGGCTTCACCGCCGACCGGACGCTTAAAGCGGCGCAGGCTCTCTACGAAGGAAAAAAGCTCATCACGTACCCGCGCACCTCCAGCCGATATTTGTCCAAAGACATGACCGGGACGTTGAAAAAGAGAGTGGAAGCCGCCGGAGCCTCACCCGAGCTTTCGCCGTTCTCCGAGAAGCTCCTCGGCCTCGACAAGCTGCCCATAAACAAACGCATCGTGGACGACTCGAAGGTCACCGACCATCACGCCATCGTCCCGACGAACAAGAAGTCGTCCGGCAACCTGCCTCCCGACGAGGCGAAAGTCTACGACCTCGTCGCCCGCCGCTTCCTCGCCGTCTTCTTCCCGGACGCCCGCTTCGAGAACACGACAGTCGTCACCGAAGTCCGCAAAGAGACATTCCTCAGCAAGGGCCGCGTCGTACTCCAAGCCGGGTGGCGCGAGCTCTATCCCGGTGGCCTCGGCGGAAAGAAGGAAAAAGAGCCGCCCGTGCTCCCGCCCATCGAAACCGATCAGGAATGGGACGTCATAAAGACCGGCGTCAAAGAAGGCGAGACGAAGCCGCCTCCTCGCTACTCGGAGTCCGCGCTTCTCGGGGCGATGGAGACGGCGGGGAAGTTCGTCGAGGACGAGGAGCTTCGACAGGCGATGAAGGACTCTGGCCTCGGAACCCCGGCCACGCGAGCGGCCACCATCGAGCGATTGATAAAAGTCGGGTATCTGGAGCGTCAGAAAAAAGCTCTCCACCCCACCGAAAAAGGACGCGCTCTCATCTCGCTTCTCGGAGAGAACTCTCTCGCTTCCCCGGAACTGACCGCCCGCTGGGAGGAACGTCTCGCCCGCATGGAGCGCGGCGAGGATAGGCGCGAGGACTTCATGAACGGCATAAAACGCTTCGTCTCCTCCCTCGTCGAAGAGGTCGGCGGCATGGAGGGAGAAAAACTCGCCGCTCCGAAAAACGGCGGCGGAAAGCGAGGTCGTTCGTTCGGCAAACCCTCCGGCGAGCCGCTCGGAGAATGCCCCAAATGCGGCTCCCCCGTCGTCGAGACGAAAAAGGCGTACGGGTGTTCGGCGTGGAAAGAGACGGGATGCGAATTCGCCATCTGGAAGACGGTGGCCGGGAAGCGCATAAGCGAGTCGCAGGCGAAGGAGCTTCTCGCAAAAGGCGGGACGAAGCAACTAAAAGGATTCAAAAGCCGAGCGGGCAAACCGTTCTCGGCGGCTCTGAAGCTGGACGACGAACACAAAGTCAGGTTGGATTTTGAGAGGCATTAGCTCGACGAAGGATTATTGCGCGATTGCGGAGAACGACTCCGCAACGAGGAGGGGCACCGTCGGAAAAGGGATGAGATCCGCGAATCCATGAGGAGAAAGTACGAGCCGGAGTTGGCGGCGGCAGGTCTCCCGCGACAGGTTTTCGTGTGCTGGAAAATGTGGAGAGAACTCCGGCGGGAAATAGACGCTCTGGCTCCGGAGCGTGGTTTATACGTTAACTCCGCGGACTCATCTCGGCGATAGTTGGATCGGATCCAGGGTTTGCGGTCTTGTGCGCCGGTAGCAATTCGACGCTCGTTGGATAAACTCTCTCGTTGGTTATGAGAGTGATCATTGTCGGAGCCGGACTCACATGCGCGAAGGTGTTGTCGGAGAGGGGCGTCGAGGTCTCACTCTTCGAGGCGTCGGACGGCGTCGGTGGACGCGTCCGGACGGATGAAGTGGGCGGCTTTCTGCTCGACCGGGGGTTTCAGGTCTATTTCACGGCGTACCCGGCGGCGAGCAGGCACCTCGATTACGAGAAGCTCGACCTTCGGGCTTTCGACCCCGGCGCGGTCGCGCATCGGGGGCGGAAGAAGGACGTGCTTTCGGACCCGGTTCGGGACCCCGGTTCGCTCGCGCCTTCGTTGCTCGCGACTTCGGCGGCGTTTTCGGATAAAGTGGTCACGGCTTCCAGAGCCCTCGCCACGTTTGGGGATGCCGCGGATTCGGTGGGACACCTCGAAACCCGGGAGTCCGAGACTTCGACGCGGGATTATTTGAGAGGCGCCGGCTTCTCCGGGGAGATCATCGCCAACCTCTTCCGTCCGTTTTACGGCGGCATCTTTTTGGACCGCTCGCTTTCGACCTCTTCCCGCGTCTTCCAGTTCACCTTCGGGATGATGGCGAAAGGCGAGACCGTCGTTCCAGCGAGGGGCATGGCGGAGATCCCGAAACAGCTCGTCTCCCACCTCCCGGAAAGCGCCATCCACCTCGACAGCACCGTCGAGGAGCTTTTGAAAGACGGAGAGCGAGTCGTCGGGGCGAAGGTTGCGGGCACCGAACACGAGGCCGACGCGGTCGTCGCGGCGACGGAAGCCCCGGCTGCGGCAAAGCTCACCGGCGAGGAAGTCCCGGAAGGATCGGTCGGGGAGGTGTGCGTTTATTTTGAGATGAGCGGCGCCGGGGACGGGCGGAAGATCGGGCTCGGCGCGGACGACGACCCATTTTTCAACAACGCCGCCGAAATGAGCGCGGTCTCCGAAGAATACGCCCCTCCGGGACGCAAGCTCTTGAGCGCGGTCGCGCTCGGAGCCTTCGACCTCTCCGACGAGGAGATTTACAGAAGAGGCATAGCCGAACTCTCCGATTGGCGCCCGGACGCGGACTTCCGGCCGCTCGAGATCTATCGCATCCCGTACTGCCAGTTCGCTCAGCCGCCCGGTGTCCACGGGACGCTGCCGAACAACCGGACGGACACGCCCGGACTCTTTCTCGCCGGAGAATACACCGAGGACTCCTCCATAAACGGCTCGATGCTCTCGGGCGAGAAGGCTGCGTTCGAGGTGATGCGTCCATGATGAACGGTTCCTCGAACGGCGTTCCGGCCCTCAAGGTGGACGAACTCAGGAAGACGTACCGAGGCAGGCTCGCCGCGCTCGCTTTCGGGGGCGAGTGGCTCGCGATTAGCAAGGGGCCCTATCTCCGCTTCTGAAACATACGAGGCTGCGAAAGCGTCCCGCTCGCCGTGGCCTTTCGTCCTCGCGGTCTTCGGGATCTCGCGACTGTTTCTCTTCGTTGTCGGGGCTGTGGCTGCCGCGTTCCTGCCGGAGGCGAACCCGGCGGGAGACCCGCTGGAGCCGCCGGGATTCCTCGGTTTCTGGGCGCACTGGGACGGGGCGTGGTATTCGGAGGTCGCGACGAACGGATACGGAGATCGCGCCCCAGAGAGCACCGCTTTTTTCCCGCTTTATCCCCTTCTCATCGGCTTGGGAGTGAAACTGTCCGGGGGCCCGGCTCTCTGGGGAGTCCTCATCTCGCTCGTCTCGACGCTGCTGGCTCTGTATTTCCTTTACGGCATCGCGGAGAAGCTCTTCGATGAGCGAGCCGCGAAGCACGCTACGCTCGCGATGGCTTTTTTCCCGACGGCTTTTTTCCTGAACGCCGTCTATAGCGAAGCTCTGTTTCTCGCGCTGACGACGGGGGCTTTCTGGGCGGCGTGTGTGCGACGGGACCTCCTTCTGGCCGGAGTCCTCGGGGCGTTCGCCGCCGCCACGCGGAACCTCGGGGTTTTGCTCCTCATCCCGCTGACTTACGAATGGTGGCGAAACAGGAGCGAGTTGGGGGGGCGGGACTCTGTCTCCCTCGCGCTCGTCTTGGTCGGGACGGCGGTCCACACGGCGTACCTGTGGTTGCGTTTCGGGGACCCGCTCATCTCCGCCCGCCAGCAGGGAGAATACTGGGGCCGAACCCCGACGAGCCCTCTCGAGACCGCCGGCAACGCCTGGACCGCCGCCGTCGAAGGGGCGGGACACTGGCTCGACCCGACGACGCTTTTTCTAAGTTCCTCCGCCACGCCGGCGCTCGAAGCCTCGAACGCCCTCAACCTCCTGTTCCTCGTTTTCCTGCTGGTCGTCGTCGGCGTCGGTTTCGCCGTGTTGCCGCCGGGGCTCTCGATCTACGCCTTCATCGTCACGCTCCTGCCGGTCCTCACGCCCGCGCCCTCGTTCCCCCTGATGAGCATGCCACGCTTCGCTCTCGGAGCGTTTCCCATCTTCCTGGTGCTCGGGTTTTTGCTCTCAAAGAACAAAGTCGGCGCCGTCGCATGGTTCGCGGCGAGCATCCCGCTCGGCGTCGCGCTCACCGCTTTGTTCGTCACGTGGCGCTGGGTGGCCTAGTGAGGCGCGAAATAACGATTCGCGACTTTTCCCCCGACTCCTCCACTTCTCCCAAAAATCACTCATTTGAGTGATGGCGGGCGCGGCTCGATGGTTCATCATACTCGAGCAAACCGTAGTGG